>JAFGHN010000038.1 GCA_016930115.1 Spirochaetales bacterium
CGGATATACGCCGTTAAAGGCGACACTCTTTCCCATGCGCGCATACGTAAGAGACGCCACCTACATAGTCAAGTTTCTCCTTGACGCGGAGGCAGATTTCAAAAGTGATTCGTGGGATTCACAAACTTTAGAGCCAATTCTCATGCAGGCAGCATGGGAAGGTTTTACAGGAGTTGTAGAAACTTTGCTGGAAGCCGGTGTCAGCGCCAACGCCCACAATGAAATCGGCCATTCCGCTCTCATGAGCGCTGTTGGAGGCCGATCACCTGCGGAGATTGTCCGCAAGCTGCTCGAAGCCGGAGCGGATGCCAACGCTGAAAACATAAACGGCCGCACCGCATTACACTGGGCGTTAACACCAATTTACGGCGAAATCGATCCCGAAGTTATCTCATTGCTGATTGAAGCGGGGGCAGATGTAAACGCGGTGGACTCCGATAAACGCACCCCGTTAAAAATTGCACAAGATAAAAATGATCCTCAGATTGTTACAATTCTGAGAGATTCCGGAGCTCGATAATAGAGAAACAAGAGGTCAAGTCTATGGAAGAGAAAAGAAGGACCATTGTAGGAGGACGTTCGAGGGGAAACAGGCTGATCGTGGATTTCCCGCGAAACATCGAAATACTGATCAAGAAAGCCAAGGTGGACGATGAATTCCGCCGGAAGCTTCTCGACGACCCGCTGAAGGCCGCCGGATCCATCGAGCTCGAGCTCAGTGACCAGGAAATCAAGATCCTCAAAAATGTTCCCGCCTCGATGCTGCAGACGATCATCGACAACACGCCGGTTCCCAGTCAGCATATCGAAGCATTCAGAAACGCCCGGAAAGCGGCGGTGCTTGTCCTGCTCCTGGGAACAACGGCGGTGGTTCCGCCTCTCGCGGCGGCAGGCCAGATGGAAGCGCCCACATTCTCGATTGAACAGTACGATGAGTCTCGTGTCCGGATGGCCTCAATACAAAAGGCTCTGGAAAACTATAAGACCACTCGCGGTCGATACCTCACAACGCAGGAATGGGAGGAGTCCATCAACCCCCTTTCTGAATATCTCGCTAACAGTGAACTCTATGACCCTTGGAACCGTAAGTTCCACTACGCAGATTACAAGGAAGGCGGTGAGATTGTCGATTACAGGTTGGAGAGCACCGGACTTGACATCTACTCATATCTCGATAACATCCCGTGTCCGCATGACACCGAAAAGCATCTGTTTCTCGAAGATCCGCCGATAATGATTCAGTATCCGGTACAGGACCAATCGATCAAATTCAAGGCGCAAACGGAACTGCGGGCGGAACATCAGAACCCGAGAGTGCTCGTCAACTGGTATCTTGACGATAAAAAAATCGGCCAAACGTCCGGCGCGCATACATTGGACGTCAAACTTCAACCCGGCGAACACACCCTCTCACTTATCGACGAGAACGATTACACCACGTCCGTTTCCTTCACCGTCAGTGACAGATCGTATTGAAAAAAGAGGTCCCGAAACGCCAAGCTTTGGATCCTACATTGATCTTTCAGGAATAAGGCTCATCGCACGCTCCGCGAAAGCGAGGATCGTCATGACCGGATTCACCCCCAGGTTGGCCGGGATGACGCTTGCGTCTACCACGTACAGGTCGTCGTAGCCAAAGAGCCGGTGATTGGTGTCGATCACTCCGGAAGACTCGTCCTCACCCATGATGCAACCGCCGAGGATGTGGGCGGTGAGTGAGGTATTAAAGAACACCTCGTAGATGTTGCTCAACGGTGTGGCCATGAGATCGGCGGCGATGGTACGGGCAAAATCGTAGGCCTGAGGGATATACACCGGCGAAAGAGGTGAGTTGTCCTCAACGTCGCTCACGATTTTTACGCCGCCTGCGATGCGGCGCCTGGCTTTGAGCCTGATGCAGTTGTCCACGCTCTGCATGACAAGGAGGATGATAGACTCGCGGGCCCAACCGGCGGGGTTTATCGCCCGCAGCGCCCGCAGCGGATGCCTCAAAACGTTCGCGAGCAGCGCGAGCGGCCGCGGGAAGCCTTTCCGTTTGTCCGTGAGCACCGTCGTAAGAATCGAAAGGGCATTCGCGCCGGCCGGGTACCGGACCACCTCGACGTGGGTATTCTTATCGATATACACCCCGGAGGTGATCGCCACCCCCTCCGAGAAATCGACCTCTTTCCCGTGCTTGCGGATACCGATGAGGCTCTCGCTGTTTGTCCGCACCTTGTGACCGAGCATCGGTGAAACCGAAACGCGGCCTTTTTGCTGCAACGATAACAGCAGTTTCAACGTGCCGATGACGCCGCCTGCGAACACGATGGCTTTTGCATCGACCCGCCGCTTTCGCGGTGTAAAAAGCCCGGGCCGGACGCAGGTTACCCTGTAACCGTCACCGGTCTTCTTGACATCGACCACCCTGCTCTCCGGCAGGATCTTCACCCCGGCGGCCTCGGCAAAATAGAGATAGTTCTTCACGAGGCTGTTCTTCGCGCCGTTTCTGCATCCGATCATGCACCCGCCGCAGAACGAGCATCCGGTCCGCGACGGCCCCTTTCCGCCGAAGTAAGGATCGGGCTGTTCCACATCGGGCTCGCCGAAATGCACCGCCACGTTTTCCGGATACCAGGAATCGGCGACCCCGGCGCTCCGAGCGGCTTTCTTGAGCGCCGCGTCCGAGGCTGTCTCAACGGGACAGGTCGCCGGTCTGAGCATCTTTTCAGCCGTCTCAAAGAAGGGGGCAAGCTCCTCTTTCCATGAGACCGATTTCGGCAGGTCTTTGGAATCGTAAAACACCTCCGGCGGCCGCAGAAGCGTGTTGGCGTAATTTATCGACCCTCCGCCGACTCCCGCCGCGCCGAGAACCGCCGCGTGTTTGAAAAAGGTCAGCCGCTGGAAGCCGCGGCAGCCAAGACGGGGCATCCAGAAGTACCTAAAAGGGTTGTTGTTCGTTTTTCTGAAGTCGGTATCGGCGTACCGTCTTCCCTCTTCAAGGACGATTACCGAGTATCCCTTCTCGGCGAGCCGCATGGCGGAGACGCTCCCACCGAAGCCCGAACCGATGACGGCGAAATCATACATGGGGAGGCACGATGTTTTCAGGTATCACCTCCGCAGGGATCGGGCACCGGTAGGGAGATCCGGCGGTCGCCTTTTCAAACTCATCCCGTGCTTTTTTCAGGTGTTCCGGGTGCGTGTAGAGCAGCGCGGCGGTGCAGGCCATGATCTTCGCCGCGTGCATCATACCCTTGTGGCCGATGGACGTCCGGACTGACGCCGTCACGCCCCAGCTGTGGGTTGAGATGCCCGCCGGAAAACAGGTTGTCCAGAGCATCGACAACGGCGTGATCCAGCTGACGTCCCCGACATCGGTTGACCCGGTCCCGACTTCAAGCGCGTCGAAAGCAGGGAAGTTCTCATCAAAGATCGGGCGCTTCTTCACCGCTTCAACGCGCTCTTTCTCCGCCTCAGGCACGGGAAACCTCTTGAACAGATTCACTCTGTTTTCATCTGGGAAAGCGGAGTTTATCTCGACGGCAAAGGCGTTTTCCTCATCGGTATAGCCGATGGGGCCCAGTTCCTTCATCACCTGGTAGTGGAGGTCCGCAAGGTAGTGGTTATTGATGAGGTTCGAACATCCGCCCATGAGCCTGACCTCTACTTTCGTCTCGGTCATCATTGCGGCGCCTTCGGCGACTTTGCGGACCCTTGCGAATACCTCGTCGAGGAGGTCCATGTCCGGGGCCCGGAGGAAATACCAGACCTCACCGGTTTCAGGGACGATGTTTGGCACCCTCCCGCCGTCGGTTGTGACGTAGTGCATCCTCACCTTCTCAGGCACATGCTCGCGGAGATAATTCACCCCGACGTTCATGAGCTCGACAGCGTCGACCGCCGACCTGCCCCGGTGCGGCGACCCGCCGGCATGCGCGGTTGTCCCGGTGAACTTGAACCGGACGTCGTACAGACCAACGAGCGAGCCCTTGCCGGGCATGTTGTAGGTGCCGGGGTGGAAGTTGAACGCGGCGTCAAGATCGTCAAAAGCGCCGGCGCGGGCCATAAAAGTTTTGCCGAGAAGCTGTTCCTCCGCCGGGCAGCCGTAGTAGCGGACGGTACCCTCCATCCCCTTCTCATCGAGCCACCGGCTCAAAGCCACGGCCGCGGCCATGCAGCCGGTTCCCAGGAGATTGTGTCCGCATCCGTGGCCCGGGGCGCCCTCAACGACCGGATCCTTCCGCGGCACCGCCTTCTGAGAAAGACCGGGAAGCGCGTCGTATTCGCCCAGGAAACCGATGACGGGTTTTCCTTTGCCGCGTTCTGCGACAAAGGCGGTCTTGACGCCGGCCACCCGCTCGGTTATGGAAAAGCCCTGCCCCCGCAGGTGCTCCATCTGGATCGCGGCGGAACGGTGCTCCTGCCACGCGACTTCGGCGTACTCCCAGATGTTGTCAGCGATACCGGTATAGACGCGAGCGTTCTCATCGAGCCAGCGGATAATCGAGCGGTCTGTCTTCATGTATTCAGACCTCCTTTCTGATTGGACACGGCGAGCGCCTCTCTGATCGCAGCGCCCCCGCGCGGAGCCCCGGCGTACCATTTGGGAACTACCGGCGTCTTGAATCGTATGTGCTTGAACGGGTGTATGTCCAGCGCGTTTGCGTACCAGCCGGTGATACCTTCGAGATCGACAAAATTGACGGACGGTGGATTGGCAAGCGGAATTACCACCACCTCGTCGGACAGCAGAAGCGCCTCGGCCTGAGCGTACATATCGTACCTGGCCTCGCTGTTTTCGGACATCGCCTGCTCTACAAGGGAGTCGTACCGCTCGCTCGAGTACTTTGCGTCGTTCAACTTGCTGCCGGTGGTCCACATCTGCAGAAACGAAAGCGGATCGGCAAAATCCCCGATCCAGGTTGACGCGCCGATGACGTATCCGCCCGTACGGGCGATCTCCTGATACGCGTTGAAGCTCACCGGGACGATTTCGGTTTTCAACGCGATCCGCTCGTCCCAGATCTTCGCGGCAGCCTCAAGCACCGCCTCCGCAACGCTTCCGGGGGTGACCACCGCCTTGACGGCGGGCAGGCCCCTGCCGTTTGGAAAACCCGCCTCGGCCAACAGCTTGAGCCCCATTTCGACGTTCAGTTCCTCGAGCGCGGGCGGTTTGTCGTAAAATCCGACCTCCGGAACCAGGGTACTGCTCACAAAGGAGGACACCCCCGCGCGCAGCTCGTTCCAGGGGATAAGAAGCGATATGCCTTTCCGGACAAGCGGATTGCTCCAGGGTTCCACATCGGCGCGAAAATAGAGGTATGAGGTTGCGAACAACGCCGCCACCTGCACCAGATCGCGGTTTTGGAGCATCTCCGTCTGTGCATAATCGGCCCACTGGATGGTTCCTTCGTTCAGAAGACGCGCGGTCTGCGCCGGGTCGGGCTCGACGATGATCCTGATTCGATCCAAAGCGACGTTCCGCCTGTCCCAATAATGGATATTCCGCTGGAATACCAGTTCCCCGGCCGACCAACTCGTCAGCGTAAAGGGGCCGTTGGAGACAAGAGGCGCACGACGTTCCCACCCCGTCGTTTCACGATGGGAACGATGAACCGGAGCAAAGCTCATGTGGGGAAGCATGCTCAAGAAATGGCTCGCCGGCCGTTCAAGCTCTACCTCCAGAACGGAAGGGGAAACCGCCCGTATCCCCACCGAATCGGGGTCCCGGTTCCTTCCGGTTCTGTAATCCACGGCGCCCTTGATAACATCAAAGAGGAACGAATACTCCCCCTCATCATCGGGATTGATGATTCTGAGCCAGGAATCGCGAAAATCCTCAGCAAGCACGTCCTCACCGTTACTGAATTTCGCACGCTGCCGGAGATGAAAGGTGTACTTCGTCCCGTCCTCAGAGATGTCCCAGGTATATGCGACACCGGGCACCGGCCGCAGATTCTCGGGATTGTATGAGACCAGTCCTTCGTAAATGGCGGTGGCCACCTGGAGCTCATCGGTCCTGAAGGCGTGGAGCGGGTCCACGGTCATCTCGTCCGACGAAAAGGCAACAGTCAATTCGCCCCCGGTATCCTCCGCGAATATCGCCTGCCGCGGCGCGGAAAGCAGCATGATAACGCCTGACAAAAGCAACAAATTTCGTTTCACCGTCTTTCATCCTTGTAGAGATGACAGGCCACGAGGTGACCGTCTCCCATATCTTTGATTTCGGGCCTGACGGATTCGCAGGTACCGTGGATCGCCCGGCCGCAACGTGGATGAAACGGGCATCCCGGCGGAACCCGGGCGGCGCTCGGGAGCTCTCCGGACATGACTGGCCTCAAGCGGTTTCGGTTTGCCGGGTCGGGCTCAGGAACCGCGGCAATCAGCCCTTGCGTGTAGGGATGCAGCGGAGAGTCGATCACCTGGCTCGATGTGCCTTCTTCAACGATGGTGCCCAGATACATCACCGCAATGGCGTCTGAGAAATGGCGCGCGTTGGCGATGTCGTGGGTGATGTAAAGAAACGACACGTTTCGTTCCCGTTGCAGGTCCCGCAAGAGCGTCAGGATTTCCGCCCTGTTTGAGGCATCAACCATCGAGACCGGTTCGTCGGCGACGACAAACGAAGGTTGCAGCACCATCGCCCGCGCGATGGACACCCGTTGCCGTTGGCCGCCCGAAAGGTTGTGCGGATACTTGTCGATAAACTCCACCGCGGGCGTGAGTTTCACCATTTCGATTGCGTTGAATACCGTCTCGCGACGCTCCGCGCGCCCGCCGATACCGTGGATGATGAGCGGTTCTTCGATAATGTCAAACACCGTCATGTAGGGGCTGATACTCGAGTAAGGGTCCTGAAAAATCGCCTGGGCCTTCCGTCTGAAGGGCTTTATATCCCGGCGCCTGAGCCGGCTTAAGTCCGCGCCGTCGAAATACACGGCGCCGGATTGTACGTCGGTAAGCCTGAGGATCGCCCGCCCAAGGGAGGTTTTACCCGAGCCGGATTCGCCCACCACGGAAAGCGTCCTGCCGACCGGGATGGTGACGCTGACACCATCGACTGCCTTGACGGTCGACTGTCTGAAAAGCCCCGCGCGGGAGTGAAAATAGACCCGCAGGTTGTCGGTCGCGACGTGGGGGGTCATGAGGCGCTTCCGGCGCCCACGAGCCAGCAGCGGGCTACGTGGCTGCTGCCGGCGGGAGCGCCGCCGACAGCGCCGCCACCGACCGGGCGTAACGGCGGGTCTTCAACGCAGCGCTCGAACGCCAGGGAGCAGCGCTCCCGAAACCGGCACCCCGCGGGACGGTCTATCGGGTCCGGCGCCATGCCTGAAACGAATTTCGGCCCCACGCCGCCATGGAGGCGCGGGATGCTGGCAAGAAGGTCACGGGTATAAGGATCGGCGGAGCGCAGCATGACATCCTCGGCCGATCCGAACTCTCTGAGCTGCCCGGCGTACATCACCCCCAGATCGTCGCTTATTTCGCTTGCAAGGGCGATGTCATGGGTAACGAATATCATCGAGATACCCAACTCCCACTTCAGCTTCTTCAGGAGGTTCATGATCTGCGCCTGCACGCTCACGTCCAACGCGGATGTCGGCTCGTCGAGAATCATCAGCCTCGGGTCGAGGCAGAGCGCCATGGCGATGGCGACCCGCTGCTTCATGCCGCCTGAAAGCTCATGGGGATACCTGTCGAATACCTCCGGCGAAAGCCCCACATCCTTGAGCAGCCCCAGCACCTTTTCACTTGCGCCGTTCCTGTCTGCCCCAGGCTCGAGGAGCATCCGTTCGGTGAGCTGTTTCCCGATCTTCATCACCGGATTGAAACCGTTCATCGATCCCTGGAACACCACGGAGATCTGCTTCCATCTGACCGACCTGCGATAAGCGTCGTTCGAAAGCCCCATAATCTCCTTGCCGTCGAGGAAGACTTCGCCGGAATACCGGCTGACGTTGCGCGAGAGTATCCTCGCCAGCGCCATGACAAGGCTTGATTTCCCGCTCCCTGTCTCTCCGATGAGGCCGAGCCCGGTGCCTGACTTCTCCATGGAAAAACTCACCGAATCAACCGCCCGCAGCGGCCCGCGCGGCGTCGAGTAGTCAAGCGTCAGCTCCCGGACTTCTAGAAATGCCACGATCTGCGCCCCCTCAGTCTGGGATCGACCACCGGTTCGAGCCCGAGCGCCAGAAACATGAAGGTCACCGCGGTGAGCACGATGAACAGCCCGGGAGGCACGACCCACCACCAGTAGCCGAGGAACACCGCCCCGGTCCGGAACCCGTATTCAAGGATCTGCCCCCAGGTCGGTATCGACGGGTCACCCAGGCCCAGAAAGCTCAAGCCCGCCTCGGCAAGGATCGCCGAGGGGGCGAAGAAAACAAGCTGGGCAAGCACGTAAGAGGCAGCGTGAGGAAGGATGTGCCGGAACACGATCCTGAAGCTCGAAGCGCCGAGCGCCTTTGCCGACTCAACCTCGAGCCCCGTCTTGAGCTGAAGCACCATCGTCCGGACCATGATCGTCAGCCCCGGCCAGCTGAAAGCCACCAGGACGAGCAGGATGAGCCAGAGCTTGGATCCCCCGATGAATACCAGGAAGATAAGGAGCGGGAGCACCGGAATATTGGCGACGATGTCCGCGGCCCGCTGTATCGAAAGATCGATCCATCCGCCGGAGTACCCGCTGGTCATTCCCAGGAACATCCCAAGAAGCGTGCTCACCGTCGACGTGGCGACACCGATCAAAAGCGCCACCGGAAGCCCGTAGAGAAGACCGAGAGCCAGGTCGCGGCCAAGGGCGTCGGTCCCCATCACCCCGTACACCGAGCCGCCGAGCACAAACCTGACGGATCCAAGGCTGTCATCTTCATCCTGGAACAACGCCTCGAGCTGGAGGGTGTATTCTCCGCGGAGCATTCCAAAGCCGCCCTCATCGGTGGAGATGCCGAAGAGCGCCGCCTCGAGGGATGCGGACATGCTTTGACGATCAACGCCGTGTATCCGGGACAACGAATCAAGGACCCTGTCGTCGGCGCCGACGGATTCGCGAAGCGGTTCGTCGGCGTAACGCACGTAGGGCACTTCCTCACCCTGCCGCGGACCGCTGGCAACCCGCCGCGCAAGAGTCACCTCGCCGCCGTCGGGCCTGATGAGGAAGACGGTGAGCACCGGCGGCCGCCGTGAATATTGCAGGTTTGAAACCGAAAAAGAGACAAAGGTCGGCGGAAAATCGGCGTCAAAGACACTCTTCTCGGAATACACGCGTCTGAAAGCCCTGCCGGTCGATTCCGAGACCGCCGGTTCGTCAATGTCGATGACGAGGTGGCGCGGCCTTTTCTCCCGGGTCAGCGCGTTCGTCCAGGCGGGAGGCGCTGATTTGGGATTGTCCGCCCAGTAGCCCGGGTTCGCCCAGTAGCCGGTCCCGAAGTTGCGGGGGTAGGAGACAATAACGACGAGTGAGGTCACCGCGAGAAGAGCGAGCAGGATGAGCCCGGCTTTGCCCGGGCCGCTTTGCCACAGTTCCTTTACGATCCGGCGGGACGGTCTTTCAGCCATAACGGACCCTCGGGTCTAAGAGCACGTAGAGCACCTCCAGAATCATCCTCGCGACGACGTAGATAAGGGTGTACACGAAGGTGAGCGCAACAATCACCATCTCATCGGGCGTCCCCGCGATTGCCTCGTAGTACAACCTCCCCATTCCCTGCCAGTTGAACACGGTCTCAACGAGGATCGATCCTCCCAAAGTTCCCGCAAAACCCATTACCAGGCCCGTCACGATAGGAGGGGCGGCGACGCGCAGGATATGCCTCCTCGAGACAAGGCTGTCGCTCAGGCCTTTCGCCCGCGCCACCGTGACGTGATCCGCCTGAGCGATATTCACCGAAATCGTCCGCACGACGTAAATATACGGCCCGATTCCCGCCAGCACGAGGGTGAAGACCGGCAGGAGGGCGTGATAGAGGAGATCGAGAAACCGTAAGAAGCTGCCGTCAGGCGGCGGCGCGCTGTACATCCCGCCTGACGGAAGGATGCCGAGCCTGAACGAAAAGAACAGGATGAGCAGAATCCCGACCCACCAGGTGGGGAGGGCGTAGGAAACAGCCGAGAAACTCGAAACGACCCGGTCAAGCACCGTCCCGGCACGGCTAGAGAGCCTCGCGCCGATGGCCAAACCGATCGCCGCGGTGACAATCATCGACGTGGTCAGAAGCAGCATCGATTTTGGAATCCGTTCTCCGACAATATCGGCAACGCGGTTGCTGCCTGAAGACGAACGAAGCGTGTGGGCTTCACCGAGGTCGAGGGTGAATACGCGAAAGACCATTCCCGGAAGACGGGTGTGCCAGGCCCTGTCAAGCCCGTACAGAGCGACAAGCTCATCTCTCCTGGCGGTGAGCGCTTCCTCGAGCCGCTCGGGATCGCGGATGGTCTCCGCAAGGGACGGCCGTATAGCCCGCAATTCTTCCGAGATAACTGCTTCAAGCATGCGGTCCGAGTAGCCGGTGGCTCCGAGGGTAATGACCACCAGGAACTGAACGATGAGGAGCACCGCCAGCATGGTCAGCCCCTTTACAAGGAGCCTTTTTACAACCTGCATGTCCTATTCTAGCACATCCACGTCGACAAGCCTGTCGGTCACCGTCGCTATCGTGTCCGAATAGGCAACGAGCGAAAGCTGGTAGAGACCCGGAAAAAGCGATCCGGTCACACTGCCCGGGACCGCCACGCTGAATTCGCCCGCGCCGGTAGCGGCGGCCTCTCCAGTGTGTATCACTTCTCTCGCAACCGGATCGACAAGAATGAATCTGACACCGATTCTGCCGGGACCGTTCGCCCCCACTCTCAACGTCGCATCCTTTCCCGGCTCGAGCTCAACGGTGCCAGCCGATGTTATTTCGATCGATTCCATCTCGCCGATGTACCAATCTCCGGCCTTGTACGGGTAGGTTTTGTCGCGGAAGGCGAGGATCTCGGCGAACTGCGCGGGAGGGTCATACTTGGACAGATAGAACGGCCCGTTGCTGATTACCAGGTGGCCGTAGGTATCGAGCCAATCCAGCGCCGCGCGGTACCTTGCTTTGGCATCCGCGGCGCTCACAAGAGAAGACGACCCTATCTCAAAGACCCCCGGGGGAACCGCCGATTCGCCCTCGAGTTTTTTCAGGGTCCGCTCGACAAGATTCGCGTCACGCTCCATCACCAGGCTGATCCAGGGCACGTTGAACCGTGAAGCCGCCGTGTCGCTGTAGGCCGCGCGGCGCTGCGTGAACACCAGGTCATCGAGCGCGGCGAGCAGCTCCCAGGGGGTAGAAAGCGAGGCAGGGCTCGCGTACCCGGCGATGAGGTTCTCCTCAAAGTGCCAGTAATCCACGTATACCTCGATGGTGGTTTCGTCGATTACCCGATAGCCGCGGAACGTCTCGAGAAAAGGCCTCGATGTGATGCCGATAGCCACCTCGATCCGCGACTTGTCCGGATCATAGGCAAGCTCATAGCCCTGGGCGATCGAATAGACAAGGTCGGCCATGGTGATCGGTTGGCCGTGGTGCCATGTGGAGGAGAAATACCGGTTGTATGAAAAAACGACCTTGCTCCTGGCGCGCACTCCCGCGCCGACACTCCGCCACCGGTCTTCCTTCGCGTCCCAGAGCACCGCGTCCGCCGGCACCGCAAGCGTCGCCCCGGCGCCGGCGGTGGTCACTGCGAAATCCGCCCTTTCGGGCTCGGGAATCCCGGTAAACGGATGGTTCGCCAACGGCGGATCAACCAGGTATTTCCAGATGTCCGCCGAGTATACGTCGCCGATTCCGCCAATCGGATTCCAGGTGGTACGTTCGGTCCAGACCCAGAGATGCCCCACTCTGAGCTCATCCTTTCCCGGTATGTAGGCCTCCCGAAGCGACTTCGTTGAACGAAGCCCGGCGACCGGATCCTCGGCGATGCCTTTCACGTCCGCTCTCGCGGGGAAGCTGTTGACCGCGGTCACCACCCAGATCCGCACCGACTCCTCGAGACCGAGGGAGGTTATTCTCCTGTAGATATCGTCCCGTTCCTCGCGGCTTTTGAACTCACCGCGGAAAAGACTTTTGCCTAAGGTGTCGAGCTCGGGATTCTCATACTGCCAGAAACCGATCTCCTGCCAGCCGGGCATGTTCCCAAGCCACGGCGCGTTCATGCTGTTGGCGGTGGAGAAATCGTACCTGCTCAAAGAAGAGCGGCCCCATCCTTCGGTATAGATATGCCATTGAAATGCACCCGGGTCCGATGAGTAGACAGCGTTTATGGCCGCGGCAAAGGGGAGATACGAGACGGCCACCTGAAAACCTGCGCGTTCGAGCTCCAGCCGAAGGAGGTCCGCGATGTTCCGTCTTTCGTCTTCCACCCTCCCGATAAGCTTGATCCGTACCGGCTGCCCCTGATAGGTCCACCTGCCGCCGTCACCGCTTTTCAGCGCGCCGGCGGCGCGCATTCCCTCGGTGATCAGCTGTCTGCCGTAATCGGGATCATAGGCGATACCCGACGCGACCTCGATGTCGTATACCGTCAGAAAATCGTGGTCCTGGGGGCTCACGTGAGAGATCATCGGCACCGCGGTTCCCCGGTAGATATCACGGGCAATGAACCCGCGATCGATGAGGAACTGCACGCCCTTCCTCACCTTCTGAATCGAAAACGGATTGAGCTC
>JAFGHN010000253.1 GCA_016930115.1 Spirochaetales bacterium
CCGTTCAGGCTCTGCATAAAGACAGCGAAAAATCCGATAGCGACATAGCCGGCCACCGCGATCCGCAAGAAAGAACCGGCAGTAGACACGAGCTCCGGTTCCTGGCTGAAGATCCGGATGACGGCGCCCGGCCACAGCAGTATCGCCGCACTGCCGGCGACGATAACGGCCTCCAACATTATGAAAGCTCTCCACGCGGTTTTCTCGGCCCGCTCAGGCTTTCCTGCTCCAAGGTTCTGCCCTACAAGCACTCCGCTGCCCATACCTACAGCCACCGCCGCCATTACTATCAGTCCTTCCACCCGCTGTATCAGCCCGTGGGCGGCCACGGCAACCGTGCCGAACGGGGCCATGAAGCGTACCAGAACGAGCTGCGAAAGGTTCTGCTGCATCATCGAAATAAGGGCGGGAAAACCGATTTTGATGATGCGCCAGATGATGCCAGGGTCGATACGGAAACCCTTCAATGTCACGCGGAGACGGGAACGACCGGTAAACAGCACCCATAGCATAATCACCATCGAGAGACCGTAGGCAACCGTCATTGCCACGGCCGAACCCTGAATGCCCATTCCCGGAAATACCCACCATGAGAACATCCCCGTGCCGAAAATAAGCAACGGGGAAAGTGCCACCCTTGATATGAAATAGGCCACCGATGCCCACATCGGCGTCACAGTATCTCCCGAGGCTTGCAGAATCCCCTCAGCCATCGTACGAAAGGCTATGGCGGCCGAACCGAGAAACATGAACCGCACATAGGGAGTTCCAACGGCGACGACATCGGCGTCAAGTCCAAGGAGTTTCAGGAAGCCTGAGGCAAAGAAAAACCCAACTCCGGCCATCACAACCGAGAAGACAAGGCTGATCAGGAGGCTTTGCTGTGCGACATGAACCGCGCCGGCCAAATCACCGGCGCCGATAAACCGGGCGATCATCGCCCTTGAACCGGTGGCAAGCCCCATGACGGTGGTAATCACTAGCCCGATAGTAATACCGCTCGAGGCTATGGCTGCCATAGATACGGCTCCCAGCCTGCCGACCCAGATCATGTCGAGGAGCGGCCCGAACATGATGAGGGTATTACTCAGGACCATCGGCCAGGAAAGCTTGAGAATGTTGTGCAAAATGTGGCCCTGCGTCCAGTCCTTTTGAACGCTTGCCTTAGTGCCGCTGGTATCTTCTTTCTTCTTCATGAATAACGACCGTCCGGTTGCGTGCCCCTACATATCTCTCTATCATGAACAGACACAGCGTGGGAATCTGGATCTTAAACAGGAGCCATTATGGACGAAGGATACGCAGGCACCACCCTTCCGGAGGGCATACGTTCCCGTTTGCTAAACGCCAACGGGGTACCGCTGCACGTTCTGGAGGCCGGCTTCGAAAATACCGGCCGCCCACTCGTGATGCTCGTCCACGGTTTCCCCGAGCTTGCCTACAGCTGGAGAAAACAGCTGCTGCCTCTCGCGCAAGCCGGTTTTCACGCCGCGGCGCTTGATCTGCGCGGCTACGGCCGGAGCTGGGGTACCGGTGTGGCCTTTGAAGACGACCTGACTCCCTACGCCATGCCCAACCACGTGAGTGACCTTCTGGGACTTGTGCAGGCCCTCGGTCACGGGAATGCAGCCGCCGTCGTCGGTCATGATTTCGGATCTTCGGTGGCCGCGTGGTGCGCGCTCATCCGTCCGGATGTGTTTCACTCGCTTGTCATGATGAGCGCGCCTTTCGGAGGGCCGCCGCCGCTACCTGAAGCCACGCCGGAACAAGCGGGGGCGCCGGACATCCACAGCCAGCTTGCGGCCCTCCCCCGGCCGCGAAAACACTACCAGCACTACTACACAACCTCGGGTGCAAACGAAAACATGTGGCGCTGCCCGCAGGGTGTCCATGCGTTTCTGCGGGGATACTATCACTACAAGAGCGCCGATTGGAAAGAAAACAATCCCTCTCGCTTAAGCTCCTGGACGGGCGGTGAGCTCGCCAAAATGCCGACCTACTACATCATGGACCTGGGAAAAGGCATGGCTGAGACCGTGGCCGCCGTGATGCCTTCCGCGGCGGAGATCGAAGCGTGCGGCTGGCTTCCCGACGACGAGCTGCGCGTCTACGCCTCTGAATACATGCGAAACGGCTTCCAGGGTGGTTTGCAGAATTACCGGACAAGGGCCGAATCGAAGTTCATTGCGCAGCTTCGCATGTTCTCAGGCCGGAGGATCGATGTGCCTTCCTGTTTCATCGCAGGCGCGAGCGACTGGGGCACCTATCAGCGGCCCGGCGCGCTGGAAACAATGGCGGGAGAGGCTTGCACGAAGTTTCAAGGGATTCACCTGGTCGACGGGGCGGGACATTGGGTGCAGCAGGAACAACCAGGGCAGATAGACGAATTGCTTATTGATTTCCTGCACCAGAACCAATAGAAAGATATGAAAACAAAGGAGAGCTGCCGTGGGTGTCTTAGCGGGCAAAGTAGCTATTGTGACGGGCGCGGCGAGAGGACATGCGGAAGCGGTTGCCAAACGTTTTGCGAAAGAAGGAGCTTCGCTCGCAATCTGCGACATGGTTGAGGTGAAGGAGCTTGAAGAAACAGTGGGTGCCGCGATAAAGAACGCCGGCGGGGAAGTCATCTGCTTCCAGACAGACGTGTCAAATGAGCAAGCGGTACGCGAAATGGTAGACGCGACCCTGGACAGGTACGGCACAATCGATATCCTTGTAAACGTCGTCGGCATCATAGGCCCCACAAAGGACGTCTGGCAGATGAGCTATACCGAATGGAGAAGGACCCTTGAGGTGAACCTCGATTCGGTTTTTCTCTGCAGCAGGGCGGTACTGCCGACGATGATCGAGAAAAAGTCCGGCCGTATCATCAACTTCAGCTCCGCGACGGGCAAGCAGCCGCTGTCCCACCGCGCTCCCTACGCGACCTCGAAAATGGGGGTTATCGGTTTTACGAGGACCCTTGCCGCGGACGTGGGCCGCTACAACATCACCGTCAACGCAATCTGCCCGGGGATGCATGAAGACCGCTCAGTGGAAATGGCCCGCGCCCGCGCCGAATACATGGGTAAGCCCTTTGACGAGGCAGTGTTTCGCGAACGTTATGACGCTCAGCGGAAGAATGAAAGGGCGGTACTGGCGGGCAGGTGGTGTGCCGATGAAGGGTACACCGATAGAGGCTCGGGCACGGAAGACGCGGCGGCGGTGGCGTTATTCCTCGCTTCGGAAGAGGCAGGCACAATGACCGGGCAGGATATCAACACCGGCGGCGGGTGCATGTGGTAAGCTTTGACAAATCCCGGTAATGCCGCTATGATGTCGTCATGCCAAAATCGAAGCGATACTTTTACCTTGTCGATGAAATGAACTCGCAAAAGGGCGATGTAATCGCAAAGGGTTTGAAAGCTATTTCAACCGTGGAAGCGGTGACCATCGACTTGACCCAGGGAGTCGTGGAGATCCTCGCCTCCAGGAACCCGGACATCAATATACAAACCGCGTGCGACGTGGCCGGCACCGTTCTCAGAACCAAAATAAAGAAAAAACAACTTTACTAGATTTGCGTTTATTGCCGATTGGAAAGCCGCCGCGGCGGCTTTCAAGGAAGAAGATACCCGTTCGCCGGATCAAAGCCGATGGTCACATCCGCGCCGTCGTCAATGCGCTCACCGTCAATTACCGTGTAGGCCGCATCTCCGTCACGGCAGACGTACTCGTACCTGTCTCCCAGAAACCTGCGAGCCGCAACGTGCACCGGTATGGCGTTTACCGAGCCGGGCGCGCAGAAAGAAAAACAGTGCGGGCGCACGACGAGCTTCACCCGCATCCCTTTCGAAAAACCGGTCCCCGGTTTCACTTCCGCCTGCAGCCGCCGCGGACCCCGCAGCACCACCGTGCCGCCCCGCACCTCTTCGACAACCACCGGCAGAATGTTGGCGGCTCCGATGAAACCCGCAACAAATTCGTTTACGGGCCGGGAGAATATCTTCTCCGGCCTGTCCTGCTGCACCACCCGTCCCTCGCTCATGATCGCCACACGATCCGAAATCGATAATCCCTCGTCCTGATTATGGGTTACAAAGAGAGCCGAAATACCAAGCTCACCGGTGATGCGCCTGACTTCGTCACGCATCTCTCGCCGGAGCGGCGCGTCAAGAGCCGAAAACGGCTCGTCGAGAAGAAGGAGCCCCGGCTCGATGGCGATCGCGCGGGCAAGCGCGACCCGTTGCTGCTCGCCGCCGGAAAGGGTATCGATCTTCCGCCGGCCGAATCCGGAAAGCCCGACGAAACCGAGGAGCTCGTCGACTTTCCGGCGAACCGCGGCCCGGGATATCGGCTTTGTTCGTAAACCGTAAGCGATGTTTCCGCCCACGTCGAGATGAGGAAACAGCACAAGATTCTGGGGAACATAACCGAAACCTCGGTTCCAGGGCTTTTCCGCAGTGATGTCCTTCCCGTTATAGGAGACCGTTCCTGCGTCGGCGGTTTCGAATCCGGCTATCAGTTTGAGGGTCGTGGTTTTTCCGCTTCCGCTTGGCCCCAGCAGAGAGACCAGTTCCCCGTTGCCCACGGCAAGGGAGACATCAAGGGTGAAGTTGTCGTATGACCTCCGCACCGATGAAAGTTCAAGAACACCTTTTTGCGGATTCATCGCTCACCTCGCGCGGTACTGTCTATGACAAAGAAAATAAGAAGGCAAAAGCCGATGTAGAGAGACGAGAGCGAGAGAGCCAGGTCAAAGCTCTTGAATCCGATCAGCCGGTACACCGCCACCGGAAAGGTGACTATCTCCCCTCTTCCCACGCCAAGCACCACCGCGAAATCCGCGAAAGCCACCGCCACGGCAAAGGCATAGGCGTTTAACAGACCCCGGCGCAACACCGGCAGGAGAACCGTGCGAAATGCACGTAACGGTCTGGCCCCCAGGCTCATGGCGCACTCGATGAGAGAATCCTTCAAATCGGCAACAACGGTATCGGTAACACGGAAAACCATGGGAAAAGCGATAAAGAACTGCCCCGCAAGGACGAGAATCACCATCGGGATGGTACCGCCAAGGATCAGCCTGAGGCTCGCCGCGAGTCCCACAACCGTCATGCCCATGGGAAGCTGAAAAAGGCCCCGCCACAGAAGACCTTTTCTGCCCCGGAGCGCCGTTGCCGCCGCCAAAGCCACCGCAAAGGTAATTGCCCCGGATCCGAGGGCGATGGCGATACTCCTTGCGATGACGCCGGCGATGTCACTGCGTATCAGTCCGCGGACATCTCTTGCAGCCTCGGTGTTGAAAAGCGCGGTATATGAGCGCAACGACAACCCGCCGTCTGCGACAAAGGATTTCACTATCATGGAGAGAATCGGGCCCAGGATGAACAGACAGACCGCCGCCCAGTAGGCCGAAACGGCAATCCGGAC
>JAFGHN010000254.1 GCA_016930115.1 Spirochaetales bacterium
GCGGCGTGGGCGGGAGGCGCCGATTTCTGGGCCACAATCTGCAGCGTGTAGGCGATGCCCACCGAGCACACCCCGCCGTAGAGTATCGGCAACGCGGCGTCGATGACCGCGCGCATTCGCACGGGTTCAACGACAAGCGCGATGAGCAGGCTCAAGATCCCGCAAAAGACATATTGGACGACGGCGAGCTTGACCGGGTCCATCCTCACGGCGAATCTTCCAATCACGTGGACATGCAACGCCCAGAAAAACGCGCCGGTGAGCACAAGCAGGTCGCCGGCTGCAATCCGGAAGCCTCCGGAGACGCTCAACAGGTAAAGCCCGGCTACGGCGAGCAGCGCACCTGTCCAGGTTCCCATCGGGGACCGTTGTTTCCAAAACATCCCGATTACCGGTACGATGATGACGTAGAGGCCGGTAATGAAACCTGCCTTTCCCGCCGTCGTATAAAGAAGGCCGATCTGCTGAAAGGTGACGCCTGAAAACAGGAAGATACCTGCAATGGCGCCGGCCTTCAGCACATCGACTTTTCCCGCCATGTGCGGGGGTTCACCCGGAGAGACAACAGCGCGGTCCCCGCCCCGCGCGCCGAGCTCGCGCGCACCGCCGGCAGGCCCCGGCGCGCGTTGCTTACGCACGCCAAGTATCCAGACGGGAAGGAGCGCCGCCGCACCGAGAAGGAACCTGATGCCCGTATAGAGAAAAGGCCCGATATGTTCCATACCGGCGCGCTGGGCGGCAAAGGCGAACCCCCAGATCGCGGCGGTTATCAGCAGGAGCACATCTGCTCTCAAAGCACCTCTATTCATAGGCGGCATCTTACGGGAAACCGCCGGTTTGCGCCACCGTCATACCCCGCGGTCCCGGAGTTTTCTTGACTAGGTCTCGCCAAGACCCTATAAATGTTAGATTATCTGAGCCGACACGGGGGTCTGCATGAAGTCTTTTCTTACCAAGAACTGGTTTACTATCGGTATCATCGTTGCGCTGGTGCTCGGTTTTCTCATCCCGAAAGTGGGAATCACACTCAACACCAACTCCGTTTTCAGCACGGTGCTCATCGTACTGTTGTTTCTTATCTCCGGGTTCAAGCTACCGACGGAGGCGATCAAGGCAGGCATGAAAGATATCCGGGTTCACCTCTTGATCCAGCTTTTTATTTTCGTCGTGACCCCCGCCCTCTTGTACTTCACAGCGTTCCCGTTTCGGGATGTCATGGACGGCCGGCTCATCATCGGCATATACGCGCTGGCCTGTCTGCCCACAACGATATCAAGCTGTATCGTGTTTACCCAGATAGCCGGGGGTAACGTTGTAGCGACGATGTTCAACGCCGCTTTTGCAAACATCGTCGGGATTCTTTTGTCGCCGATTATACTTTCGTTCTTGATTCAGAGTACCGGCGGTCCGCTCCCGCTCTCGGAATTGCTCGATATCCTGAAAGAGCTCTCCTTGAAAATGCTCCTGCCGATTATCGCCGGTCAGATTGCGCGCCGCTACGCGCCGAAACTCGCAAAAAAAACCGGGAAGGCGCTGGGGACGCTCAGCAGTACGTTCATCCTAACAATCGTGTTCTTTGCATTTTCAAAGACATCGGGCAACACGGTGTTCCGGGAGAACTTGGGAGGACTCATCGTCCCGTTCGTGTACCTTGCGGCGGCTCATCTCGTGCTCCTTGCCGGCGGCTACCTGATTGCCAGGGCCCTCCGGTTCAGCACCGAAAACACAATATCGGTTCTCTTTGCGGCGCCGCAAAAGACCCTCGCCATGGGGGTGCCGCTCATCGGTACTTTTTTTGCGTCAAATCCTGAGATCATGGGTATCGCGCTTCTGCCGCTGATTTTCTACCACGCCTGGCAGCTGTTAGTCGCCGGATTCATCCCAAGGCTGACCGCAAAACTGCCGAGAACCCCGCTATCGTCGGAATAGCTTTTGTTACGAACCGGCCGGAACGCGGCGCCTCAAGTGGATTGGGCCAAGGAGATCGAGGACGAATCCCAGGCCAAGACGTGCGAACCGCAGCACACCCAGACCGCCCGGAACGTAGGCCCGCGGCCTTGGCCGGAGAATGAGCCGCCACACTTTTTCGGCGACTCTTTCCGGGCTTATCGCCACCTTGCCTGCGGGCACGGGCCGTCCGTTGGCCATGGTTGCGGCAACATCAAAAAACTCGCTCGCCACGGCTCCGGGCCGTACGACACTCGCGCTGACGCGGGAGCCTTTCAACTCACGGCTTATCGAGCGGGTGAGCGTATTGATGAAAGCCTTGGTCGCCGAGTACAGTGCGACTCCTTGCGCTTCAATTTCGCCCGCGATGGAACCGATGCTGATGATTCTGCCCCGTCCGCGTGCGGTCATCTGTTTGATCGCGTGCAGGCTCAGCCGCACAAGACCTCTCAGGTTTACCTGCATCATTGCGTCCGCGGTTTCCCAGCTCATGTCGGAAAAGTAGCCGTACCATCCGATTCCCGCGCTGTAAACAAAGATATCGATACCGTGATAGCGTGACGAGACGGCCCGCTCTATCTCCTCGAGAACGTCTTCACGGGCGAGGTCGGTGACAATGTGCATCGCTTTCCCCCCCGCCGAACGAATTTCTTCATGGAGGGTCTCGAGCCTTTCCTTTCTTCTGCCAAGGAGAACAACCTCGATACCTTTCGATGCGAGCTTGCGCGCCACGGCCGCACCTATTCCTCCCGTCGCGCCGGTGATAAGAGCCACCTTGCCGTACCATTGCGGATATTTGTCCAGTGTCTCATGCGCCCGCCACCATTCCACCGTATTACGCACGCTTTCCTCAATGGGTCTGGAACAGTATCCCAGCTCTTTTTGAGCTTTCGCACAGCTGATATGAGAATTGCTGAGAATCGTTTCAATAGCGTAAGGTGTAAAACCGTTGGTCGTTTTGAAGAGTTTCTGGAAGGGATATGCGACCTTTGTCGCGAACAACGCGAGTCCGGGTGGGACCATCAGCTGCGCCGAGCGCAATCCCGCTTCCCTTTGAACGAGGGTGCGGAGGTTTGCGAGCCGTATCCTCGAACCCGAAAAAATGTAGGTCTCGCCGCGTGTGCCTTTTTCACAGGCTGCTATGAGCCCTTCGGCGACATCGCGGACATCGGCAAAATCAAAATAACCGTCGAGCATCCAGTGAGGCTTTTTTTTCATCCAGAGGCATATCATCCTGCCCAATTCCGATCGTTTGAAATCAGATGGCCCGATTATTCCGGTCGGGCAGACAATCACCGCGTCCAGCCCGGTTTCGACGAGGCGTTTTACCTCGAGAGAAGCTTCCGCTTTTGATCTGTCATACTCCCCCGCCGGGTTATTGGGGTCAAACGGGAGAGATTCATCGATAATCCGGCCTTTCTCCGGTCGTTCGAGCGCATGTATCGAGCTGACGTAGACAAGCCTCTTCACTCCGCTTTCTCTGCAGGAAAGCGCCACGTTTCTTGTACCGTCAACGTTTACCCGGTAGACAAGTTCTTCAGGTTCACCGCCGATTGAAATCAAACTGGCTAAATGATACACGTACCGTACGCCGGATATCGCCTCTCGAACACTCCCGATGTCAAGGACGTCGCCATCGACCCGCTCGATCTCGAAGTCACGGAGCGATGTGGTATCCTCTCCCGGGTAAATAAGCGCTCTTACTGTTTGCCCTCGTGCAATGAGTTTTTCAATGAGAACATTTCCAAGATGCCCGGTAGCGCCGGTGACAAGGACTTCTGCTGCCATAGGATGCCTCTCTCGTGAGTTGGATCTTCCAGCTACAGTATAGCGTCTTGAAATCTCCCGGGGGGGAACACGGGGTAAAAGATGTGTAAAATGCCACCGCTAGACGAGGGTGATTTTATTCTTCAGCAGTGCTGAGTATCTGCCGGGCACGGCGGAAAGCGCCTCTTCGCCGGACATCACCACCGAACAGGCCTTTTCCAGGTTTTCACGGAGCTTTCTTGCCGCTTCCCGAATTTGGCCGGCATCGCTTGCAAGTAATTCGTCACGCTTTCTCTGCCGCAGGTCGTCGGATATGTCGTACAGCCGGCGCCGGAACCCGATAATCCCCTTTTCACCGGGAGACAGCGGACGGAGCTCGCGGCCGACGATACCGATTATCGCCTTTTCGAGCTCTTCGCCGGAAACACCGTTACTGATGAGCCAGTCAAAACCCGCTCGGTAGGCATCGAGAGTGTCCGCGATATTCGGGTCCCGATAGGACGACAGGCTGAAGAGCATCTCTACGCCGTTGGTCGCGGCCGTGACCCCGTAAGCGCCGCCCCTCATTCTCACCTGTTCCCACAGGAAGCCGGTCTTCAGAAGCTGGGCGATGATCACTTCGTCTGTGTATTGCCCGCTCATGAATGACGATGCGGGAAATACCGTCGACACGTAGCCCACCATCGAAGGCACGGCGACCGCCTCGTAACTCCCGCCGGAGATTGTCTGTGAAAGCCTGAAGCCCGTTTCGCATACCGGCGACGACGGAAGCTTCGAGACAAAATCCGCGAGCAGATCCCGGGCTTTCTCTCGTACGCCGCCCTCAGCCGTCAGGTTGAGAGTCAGCCGATTGCGGTTCATAATGGTTTTTCTCAGCCCGGTGAGCATTTCGCATACGCGCGAAAGCCCCGAATCAACGTTGTCCGCGGTCTTATAGAGAAACAGTACCTGCTCTATACCTTTCCAGAGTTCTTCTCTCGCAAGCACCGGCGAAATTCGCGCGCCGGCGCGCAGTGCCGTAAAGGAACTGCCCGCCGGAAGGATCTGCGCCTTTACGTCGTTTCTGAACTCGAAGAGGATATCCCGCATACGTTGACTATCTGAAAAATCGGCCCCGGTTATGAGATCGGTTACCAGACGAAGCGCCTCACCAAGTTTCGAATTAAGCGTCTTCATTCTGAAAACAACAAAAGCGCGGCTGCACCGCTCATTTTCCGGCTGTCCC
>JAFGHN010000255.1 GCA_016930115.1 Spirochaetales bacterium
GACCGTGGCGTCGGTACGGAGATGCCGTCAATTGCGTTCATTCCGGCGACCGCCGCATCCCGTCGTTCTTTCAAAGCCTGCAGAATGGCGGCAGGACCGGATGTATCCTTTTCCATAGTGTCGGCCAGAGCTTTCTGAATAAAGTGGGTGGTGCACGACTCGTCATTGGTGTTGAGTGTATTGATGATATCGATAACTTCTTCAGGACCGATAGCGGCGCCCAGGCGCCATCCGGTCATGGCAAAGCGTTTTGAAAAGGTGTAGAGGATGACCGTCCTCTCGTACATTCCGGGGTAGCTCACAATGGAAAGCGGCTCACCGGCGTAGCGTACATCGAAATACGCATCATCGGACAAAACCCACAAATCATGCTCAACTGCAAGCCGGGCGAGCTCGGCCATCTCTTGCGATGAAGATTCGGCGCTGCTCGGATTATGGTAGTTGTTGTATATAAGCGCTTTCGTCTTTCGATTAATCAAGCGTTTCAAAGAATCGAGATCGAGGGCAAAGCCGTCATCGGTTTCGACGAAACCATAGGGAACGGCCACACCGCCCTGAAACTCAATCTGTGACTCGTATATCGGAAAGCCGGGGTTTGGATAGAGTACTTCGTCACCCGGATCCATCACCGTGCTGATGAACTTACCAATCACCGGTTTTCCGCCGGATTGGATCGACACGTTGGGCAGCTCGTATGAGACCCCGCGTGCTGATCCGGCGTCCCGGGCAACCGCGGCTCTCAATTCAGCGATCCCGGCGCCGGGGCAATAGCCGGTATATCCGTCCCTGATCGCCTTATTCATCGCTTCCACTACAGCCGGCGAGGTCGGGAGGTTCAGATCCCCAAGGTGAAAGGCGTAGACCTTGTGGCCCGCCGCGGCCCAGGCCGCCGCCGCCGCGGAAACCGCAAAAGCATTCTCGGTACCCAACTTTGCCAACCGTTGGGACAATTCCATCTATTTCTCCTTTTCCAGGCTGCCTGACGCAGCGTTCGCAATCTTAAGTCCGCCTGTGAAAAGCCGGCGGGTGAGGCCGTATATTATAGCCACTTTTTCTTTTTAAAATACAGGACCATTCCCCCGGCGATGAGGGCCATGGCCGCCAATACAATCGGATATCCGGCTTTTGCCGCCAACTCGGGCATATAGACAAAATTCATACCGTAAACGCCTGCCACAAACGTGAGGGGAATGAATATCGTCGCTATCATCGTGAGGACTTTCATTACATCATTCGTCCGTGAGCTCGAAGTGGTGAGGTACAATTCCAGCAAACCTGCGACCACATCGCGGAGACTCTCCGTAGTGTCGACGATCCGCATTACATGGTCGTGCACGTCCCTCAGATAGACGTTCGTGCCCCGGGTGACCAGTTTCATCTCCGTTTGTACAAGGTTATGTACAATGTCACGCATGGGCCAGCTGTTTTTCCGTATCCATATCAGCTCGCGTTTTCTCAGATGCAATTCCCGCAGCACCTCGGCGCTCGGATCTCCGATGAGCCTCGATTCGGTGGTATCAAGAGATTCACTGACGTACTCGAGATACGGGAAATAGCCGTCGACAACCGCATCGATCAGCGCGTACATCAAATAGTCGGCGCCCGCCTTGCGCACCTTCCCGATGTTAGAACGAATCCTCTCCCTGACCGGTTCAAAAACGTCTCCCTTCTGCTCCTGAAAGGTGATCACGCAGTTGCCCTTGAGAATCAAGCTGACCTGCTCCAGACCGTAACCTTTTTCGAGGGGGCGGACCATCTTGAGCACGAGGAACAGCGAGTCATCGAGGTCCTGTAACTTCGGCCTCTGCTCGGTGTTGAGTATGTCTTCCAGGGCCAACGGATGGATGTCAAGCTTCTCTCCGATTGACCTCATCATCTCGAGATCATGAAGACCGGTCACATTTATCCAGGACACCTGCGGGGAGCCGATGGAGCGTACGCAATCCTCCACCGTCGCGCTCGTCTTCTCTTCAAATGCCTTCTCGCTGAAACTGAAAATGGAGATCTCCACGGCCTCGGTACGTTCTTCACCGATATACACCAGCGTCCCCGGAGGCAGCCCCGATTTCTCGGACGCCCGTACCCTACTCCTGGCTTTCAACTTCTTCCTCCTTCACTGCGGCTACAGGAAATGGAGCAGTAGTGCTGCCCGCATAGATGCTGAGATGAGGGAAAGGAATCTCGATGCCTTCTTCATCAAACCTGTTCTTGATCTCAAGGGTGACGCTGTTTTTGACATTCATATAGTCGGTTTTTTGAAACCAGACGCCGAACAGAAGCGTGATACCCGAGTCGGCGAAATCACGGAACATGATAATCGGCGCGGGCTCGTCCAGTACCTTTGGATTCCGATAAGCGATATCGACAAGCACGTCCTTGACGTGCTGCAGATTCTCTTTGTACGCCACACTCAAATTGAAATCCATTCTTCTTATCGGATATCTGGTGATATTGGTCACCTCGCCGCTCACTATCTTCTCGTTGGGAACCCGGATATACAGATTGTCAAAGGTACGAATTTTCACCGAGAGCAAATCGATGGACATCACCACCCCAGTCTTATCGCCCACGGTGATCACGTCCCCCGCCGCGAACGGCTTTTCGGAAACGAGAAAAAGCCCGCTGATGACATTCGACAAGCTGGCCTGAGAAGCGATACCGATTGCCAGACCCAGGATACCCGCCGCACCAAGAATCGGCGTAAGATTCACGCCGAATTCGAGCAGCACGATGACAACGATAATAACGATTCCCGTGTAATTGATCACTTTGGTGGTGAGCATCTTTGCCTGCTCGGTCACCCGCCGTCTTATCAATCGCCGGACGAGGAA
Source organism: Spirochaetales bacterium (assembly GCA_016930115.1). Taxonomy (GTDB): domain Bacteria; phylum Spirochaetota; class Spirochaetia; order ARS1246; family ARS1246; genus JAFGHN01. The sequence continues at coordinate 2,832 of JAFGHN010000255.1, forward strand.
TATGACAACACGGAGCATCAGAAATCCGATGACCAGATACAATGCAGCGCGGAACAAGGTAAGCAAAAAATCCTCGGTAAACAGGCTTGAAAAATCAACGTTTTTGAAAAGTGCCACGGTTGCCTCCTTATATCCCGGTGAACTGACGGAAGAAAATGAAGCTGCGGCGCAAAATGTTACGGCTCACCGCCTCTCGCGGCGCTGTGAGCTTCTGCGCGTTGGGGAGATTGTCCGGCGGTCTGTCCTGAATGGATATCTGACTTACCTGTTCGGTGCCTTTAAAAAAGACGGTGATTTCGTTTGTCCAGAGATAACCATCGTTTTCAAAGATGCTCAGATTCTCCACGTGCGCGCAGATGCGTTCAAAATTGAGCTTCTCATCCGAACCGTTTCTAACGGTGAGCTGACAGGTAACCGTAGTGGTACGGTCCTTGAGCCGCTCAGGGGCCCGTCTTAAGGGCGCATCAAGCGAATAGCACAACTCGCCTGCAGATGGATCGCCAAACCAGGTATTTGAAAGAATCCGGGAAGGTATATCGATGAGATCAGTCCGGCTGTTTTTCAACACCGCGACAAACCGGTACCAGAGCGGAAGGGCAACGAAAAACCTTGCAAGCCTTCCCGGGAAAATCGAGATCGGTGATTCCGGACGGATCACCAGCGGCCGGTCAGGCAGCACGGGCGCGAGCTCCAGGGATTCATCACCTCTGCTCACAAGCCTGATCCAGTCCTCCTCTTCAGGGGCATAGCCGGAATCCACCGGATCATTATAGCGGTACGAAAAACGCCATTCATCTTCTACGCGGCGCACATAGACAACAAGCTCTCCATAACGAAGAATTGTCTGCGCGTCGGTTTCGATCTGTACCTGTCCCCACATATTCAATTACACTCCGCGGTTGCTATAACGCAAACCATACCTTTTGGGCCGCGATTTATACAAGCCGTTCAAATCGTTCAAATCAACAGCACGATTCCGGCCAGCAGGCCGGCAACTCCAGGAATCAGAGGCCAAAGAAGCGTTTTCTTATCGAGCAGACGCGTGAGAACCGGCACGCTGCAAAAACCCGCCGAAACAAAGAGAAGGAAGACCGCCTCCGCAAGTCCGTCCCGTGGGTGTTCAGCCATGGCAAGATACAGGAGCAGTCCCCCGCCGCCGAAAGTCAGCAAAGCGCCTATGATCGTAAACCCGGGCAGCCGCGTGACTGCCGCAAGAGCGAGCGCGATTACCCCTGCTATAAGCGGCACCCAGCCGCTTGCAGACTTCACGCCAAACATTTCCAGTAACAGAAAGCCGGCGCCGAGAATGATAAGAGACGCGCCTATGACGAGGACGATCTTCTGCTCACGGTTGAGTTCAGGCATCTGTGCGAATTAATCACACTTTCGCCGCCGTGTAAACCAC
>JAFGHN010000039.1 GCA_016930115.1 Spirochaetales bacterium
CTTCGGGGCAAATTGTCCGGCGCCGTGGGCGCCTACAATGCCACGAGTATGATAGTACCTGATCCCCGCGAGCTGGAGCGGCTCTGCCTGTCATTTCTGCATATTGAACCGACAGAATCGGCCACCCAGTTGGTAGAGCCGGAATATCTGCTGCGGATGCTCCTAGAAATGAATGCGGCATTCGGTATCCTGGCAAACCTGGCGGATGACCTCCGGAACCTGCAGCGATCCGAGATCGGTGAAGTGACCGAGCTATTCTCCTCCACCCAGGTGGGCAGCTCAACTATGCCGCAGAAGAGGAACCCCTGGAACTCGGAGCATGTAAAGAGCCTGTGGAAGGCCTACAGCCCGCGGGTAATGACTTTCTTCATGGACCAGATATCCGAGCACCAGCGTGACCTGACGAATTCGGCCTCATCGCGTTTCACGGTGGAATATCTTGCAGGTTTCGCCGCGGCGTTGAACCGGATGAAGAAGATACTGTCCACGCTGCACGTCAACTCAGCGAGGCTTGCGCGTAATATGAAAGAAGCGGGAGAGCAGGTCCTGGCCGAGCCGGCGTACATCCTGCTGTCGCTTACAGGAATTGCTGACGCCCACGAAGTGATCCGCGTGATCACCCTCCAATGTGAAAAGGAAGCAAAGAGCTTCCTCGATGCCTTGAAGGACAATGGTGAGGTGTGGACGGCGATTAAGGATCGCCTCCAAAGCCTGACCGGACTGGATCCGGAAGATTTTTTCAGGGAGCCTGCGAGGTATTCGGGGCGCGCGGCCGAAAAGGCCCGCGATATATCAAAAAAGTATCGTGAAATAATGAAAGAAGTAAGAAAGGAGATAGCAGGCACATGAAAGAGTCTTTGAGTTATGACGACGTACTTCTCGTCCCCGCCTATGCGGAGATCCTGCCCGGGGACGTGTCGGTTAAGACCCGGCTCGCTGGTGAGCTGATGCTCAATATCCCTCTTATGTCAGCGGCGATGGACACGGTCACGGAAGAGAAATTGGCCATAGCGCTTGCCCTGGAGGGAGGCGCGGGGGTGATACACAGGAACCTGACTCCTGAAGAACAGGGCAGGCAGGTGGCTGAGGTGAAACGGCACCTCAACTGGGTGATCGAGGCTCCGCTTACCGTGCAGGAAGACCAGACGATAGAAGCCGTGCGTGAAATAATGCACGATTACGGCATATCGGGGCTGCCCGTTCTCAACGGCGAAGGAAAGCTCTGCGGTATTATTACCGGCAGAGACTTGAGGTTCTGCACCGATGATACGTTGAAAGTGGCGGACGTCATGACCCGTGACCCCGTGGTCGTGTCAGGCATTCCCACAGAAGAGATCGCTCAGCAGAAATTTGACACTTTTAAGATCGAAAAACTCCCGGTAATCGATGAAGACCACCGTCTGACCGGTCTCATCACCGTCAAAGACATGGACAAACACCAGCAGTTTCCAAACGCGGCGACCGACAAGAACGGCCGGTTAATTGTGGGGGCGGCCGTGTCGCCCCAGGATTATGAAAGGCGGTTACCCATACTCGCGGATGCCCGCGTTGATTTCGTGGTTTTCGATGTAGCCCACGGGGATACTCTGAGTGTGATGAACGCCGTCAAGGCGGTGAAAAGTAAATATGACATCGTGGTAATAGGCGGCAACGTCGCCACGGCAGAGGGAACGAAACGATTGATAGACGCCGGTGCCGATGCGGTGAAAGTAGGGGTTGGACCCGGGTCAATTTGCACCACGCGGGTTATCGCCGGGATCGGTGTTCCTCAGTGGAGCGCCGTGCAATGGTGCGCAGAAGAGGCGGTGAAACACGATATTCCGATCATCGCCGACGGAGGCATCAAGTATTCCGGAGATATCACGAAAGCGATTGCGGCCGGCGCGAGTAGCGTGATGCTCGGAAACCTCTTTGCCGGCCTCAGGGAAGCGCCTGGACGCGAAATCATCTATGACGGCCGGATGTTCAAGGAGTACAGGGGGATGGGATCAATCGGCGCTCTGAAGGAAGGATCAGGCGACAGATACAGCATGGGTAAGAACGAGGCGCCGGTCCCGGAGGGGATAGAGGGGCGCGTTCCGTACAAAGGAGAGCTCGGCCCGTTTGTCAACCAGCTTGTGGTGGGGCTGAAGAAAGGCATGGGATACTGCGGCTGCAGGGACATAGAGGAGCTGAAACGCTACAACAACTTTGTACGCATATCTGCTGCCGGCTTGGCTGAAGGCCATACCCACGATGTGTTTATTACCCAGGAAGCGCCTAATTACTCAAAGTTTCATCTGGAATACTGAGCTGAGCTTTCCAGATGGCGGCCGTTCTGTTAAACTGATAGAACAAATCACTTCCGGGATAGGTTATGAATGTTGTAGTAATAGGGGCCCAGTGGGGCGATGAAGGAAAGGGCAAGATTGTCGATTACCTCGCCGCGCAATCCGATGTGGTTGTTCGTTTCTCCGGAGGCGCAAACGCCGGTCATACGATAGTTGCAGGGGATGTGACATACAAGCTCCATCTTGTGCCGTCGGGGATCGTCTATCCGAATACGCGCAATATCCTGGGAACGGCGATGGTCATCGATATCGAAGAGCTGTTCAGAGAGCTGGATACCATTGCGGAACAGGGAATCGATTGGAGGGGAAGGGTTCTGGTCTCCGAACGGGCACATCTTGTGCTTCCCCGGCACAAAAAGCGGGATCTGGATATGGAATCCGAACGCCGCAACCCCATCGGGACGACCGGCCGCGGCATAGGGGTCGCTTACGCGGAGAAAGCTCACCGGGAGGGCATTCGTGTCATCGATGTGGTGGACCCGGATCTGTTTGATGATCTGGCCGACGAGGATAAGAGACACCTGGCGCCTTACGCCGACCGTCTGCGGGAAATGAGCGTAGATATCACCGTGTTCATGGCAGCGAACCGGGACAAGCACGTACTCTTTGAGGGCGCACAGGGGACTCTCCTCGATATTGATGTCGGCACCTATCCGTTTGTATCCTCCGGTTGTTCCGCGGCCGCCGGAGCGGCCACCGGCGGCGGGATCGGCCCGCGCAGTCTGGACAGGATTCTTGGGGTGTTCAAGGCATATACAAGCAGGGTGGGGAACGGGCCTTTTCCTACCGAATTTTCAGCGGAACGTGACGGCGATTTGGAGCAGAAAGTCAGGGAACTTGGCAGGGAGTACGGCGTGACCACCGGGAGACCGAGAAGGTGCGGTTATCTCGACCTGGTTGCTCTCAAGTACGCGTGCAGAGCAAACTCGATAGACTCTCTCGTGCTCACCCACCTCGATGTATACGACGGGATGGAGGAGGTCACCGCTTGTGTGGCTTACTCGTGTTATGGAAAGCAGATTATCGATTTTCCCGCGTCCGCAAAAACCTTGGCCAAAGCCGCACCAATCACAAAGAGCTTCAAGGGCTGGAAAAGGCCGATTTCTGATATCGGGGAGTTTGAAGACCTGCCTCAGAACGCCAGGGACTACGTCAAGTTTGTTGAAGATTATACGGAAACCCCGGTTGACATCGTTTCCGTTGGATATCAGAGAGACCAGACGATAATCCGAAGAAAGATCTGGTAGATGGACACGATCCTC
>JAFGHN010000040.1 GCA_016930115.1 Spirochaetales bacterium
ACTGTAACGGTCGATAAACCAGCCGGCCGGAAGCGCGATCACCGCCCCGATTGCATTCCCTACACTTTCCAACGAGCCGAGTTGAACCGGGCTCGCGCCGAGAGTTGTAGCGTAGATAGAGTTGTACTGCGCGCTCAGGCTCAAGGCCAGCCCGTGAACCGCGCGTCGTACGAGCATGAGCTTGAAGTTTTTCGGTTGGCGGCGAATAAAGGCAACCGACCGGCGATAGAGCCCGATTAGCCACGTGATCATCGGAGTTCACCGTAGGCGCGGGGTGGGGTATTGTCAAGTCGAGTGGTTATATGGTGCAGTTACAATTGCGTTCATCCGGAGCCGTCGGCAGATTTGAAAGACAAAGATTCAAGCTCATCAACTGAGAAAGCACATTGTAATGGCGGGCGACGCTACCGCTGGATCCTGTTGGCGGCTCTTTGGTCGGTATACGCATCATTCGGCCTGATTCTCGGCGCGGTCCCCCCGCTGGTGGTCTATCTTAGCGAAGATCTTGATCTGACCAGGACCGCGATGGGCAGCGTTCTGGGTGCGTGGCAACTGGTGTACATTATCTTTGCCATTCCCGCCGGCGTCATGATTGACAGGATAGGGCTTCGCAAGACTCTCACGTTGGGCGCCGCCCTCATCGCTCTATCCGGAATATTGAGGGCCGTCGCCGTCAACTACGCGACTCTCTACCTGGCGGTGGCGGTGTTCGGCTTGGGGGGGCCCTTTATTTCGATTGGAGCCCCCAAGCTCATCAGCGCGTGGTTCGACGAGAGTGAGCTCGGCAAAGCCATGGGTATCTATCTTACGGCTCCTTCCGTGGGCAGGATACTGTCGCTGGCGACCGCGAACGCGGTGCTCATGCCCCTCTACCGATCGAACTGGCGGCTGACCCTGGGATCTTACGCGGTAATCGCGGCCATTTCCGGCTTAGTCTGGTGGATTATTGCCAGAGATATGAAAACACCCTTCGAGGCACAAAAAAAAGGGCCGGCGGTGCACCCCGTAAAAGGAATACGAGCGTTTGCCGCTCTGCTTCGAATGCCCGTAATGGTTGTTGTACTTTTTATGAGCTTCGGATCGTTTTTCTTCAACCACGGGCTTGACAGCTGGCTGCCTGAAATTCTCCGGTCAGGTGGTTTGAATGTAAAGCAGGCCGGTTTCTGGGCGATGATGCCGGTCGCGGTGGGCGTCATCGCCACGCTCATCATCCCCAGGTTGGCCACGCCCAAACGCCGGAACTGGATCATGATCGCGTCGCTTACGGTGGCCGCCTCCTCCGCTGTAATGTTGAACCACTCAGCGGGTGCTCTGCTGATGACCGGGCTCCTTCTGGCAGGAATCGCCGGCCGGAGTGTCATGCCGATACTCATGCTGACGCTGATCGACTCGCCAAAAGTCGGTCCGGCACGTATGGGGGCCGCCGGTGGACTGTTTTTTACCGCGGGGGAGGTTGGCGGCGTTTTGGGACCGCTGATTCTTGGTGTGTTGTCGGATGTGGCGGGCAATTTTGGTAGCGGCTTGTACGCGCTCGCCGGTTCGAGCGCGTTTCTCGTTCTGCTTGCCGTGTGGCTGGTCCTTGAGAACCGGAAGTGAACATCGTTAGAACATCCGCAGCACCGATTCCATCACGTCGGATTTCTCGGATTTTCACGAGGGTATTTGACACAAAGCGTTAAAATGATATGATCACCCAACTGACTCCGAGTCTGTTGCTCCTGTAGCGTCCGCCAGGGAGCGCCGACCGACAGGGTGACGCCGGAAACGGTTTCGCCTCCCGTGTTTGGAAAGGAGTACACCTTAATTCCAAAGATGGAGGGAAACGCCAGGCAAGATCCTATGTGTCAAATTTGATTAGCACTTCGAAATCAAACCAATAACAGTACGAAAGCGCAAAATGCTTCACAAGGAAAGGAGTTAGTTATGGCAAACGGCTATTCGGGTAATATTCTTCGAGTAAATTTGAGCAACTCCAAGATAACGGTTGAACATCCGGACGATCTTTTTTACAGACGTTATCTCGGCGGTTGGGGATTCGTGGGCTACTACCTGCTCACGGAATTGAAGCAGGGGATCGACCCCCTCGGGCCCGAAAACAAGCTTGTTTTCGCGCCGGGCATCTTTAGCGGGGTACAGCTCTCCGGAAGCGGGCGCTCCGCGGTTGGTGCGAAGAGCCCCCTCACCGGCGGTTTCGGTGAGGCCGACGCCGGCGGTTATTTTGGTGCGGAGCTTGCACGTGCCGGTTGGGACGCGATCATCGTCGAAGGCAAAGCCAAAACGCCGGTTTATCTCTCGATCCGGGACGATAAGTATGAATTGAAAGACGCTTCTCATGTTTGGGGAAAGAACATTCTGGATACCCAGGAGATTTTGGCAAAGGAACTTGGTGAATCGAGAACCCGGTTTTCCGTCATCGGACCGGCAGGTGAGCGGCTGGTTGTTTTTTCCGGCATCGGTAACGACGACAATCATTTTCATGGACGCGCCGGTTTGGGAGCCGTCATGGGCTCAAAGAACCTGAAAGCCGTTGCGGTGCGGGGCACCGTCGGCAAAGATGTGGCCGATGAAGAGAAGCTCAAAGAGTTGAGGAACTGGGTGGCAAAAGAGGCCAAGCCGCTGTGGGAAGGGATGCAGAATTACGGCACCGACGGCGGTCTGTTGAATCTGAGCGAGGCAAGCGGCCTCCCCACCCGCAATTTCAAATACGGGCAGTTTGAGGAAGCTCAGAAAATCACCGGTCAAACCATGGCGGAGACAATACTCGTTGGAAGGCCCACCTGTTACGCTTGCGTGATACGGTGCAAGCGTGAGGTTGAGATTCCGGATGGGCCCTTCAAGACTGACAAGAAATGGGGCGGTCCTGAATACGAAACGTGTGGTTCGTTAGGATCCAACTGCGGAATCAGCGACCTCGCCGCCATCGCTAAAGGTAACGCTATCTGCAATGCCGAGGGATTGGATACCATCGGCGCCGGGATGATCATTTCATTTACCATGGAGTGTTTCGAGAACGGTTTGATCTCCGAGAACGATATCGGCGGTATCAAAGCCAACTTTGGTAACGGTGAAGCCATGGTGAAGCTGCTTGAGCTTCTTGCCAAACGCGAAGGTATCGGTGATCTGCTTGCTCAAGGCTATCAGGCCTGTATCGCGAAATGGGGAAAGAAGGCGGAACAATATGCAATCCACTCCAAATGGCAGCCGATGCCCATGCACGAGCCGAGGTACAAGTTTGCTCTTGGCTTGGGTTATGCGATCTCCCCCACCGGCGCCGATCACTGTCACAACCTCCACGATCCGGGGCTGGAAACTGAGAGAGGGTTGGGGGGCATGAGACCCTACGGTGTTCTCGAGACCATGCCGGCGCAGGTATTGAGTCCGGCCAAGGTCCGAGCGTTGTACTATCAGACCATGAGCGTGATTCTCAAAAACATGATTGGCATGTGCATGTTCCCGCCGTTCAACCCCAACATGGTGACCGATATTGTGAAGGCCGTCACAGGCTGGGACACCTCCCTCTTTGAGTTGTTCAAAGCGGCGGAACGCGGGTGGACAATGGCGCGCGCCTTTAACCTCAGAGAGGGTCTCACTGCGGCGGATGACAAGATTCCTCAGCGGTACTTTGAAGCGTTTACCTCAGGGCCGTTAAAGGGTGTTGCCTATGATCCCGAGAATTTCGAGCGCTCAAAGAAGCTTTATTACGAGCTGGCGGGGTGGGACAAAGACACCGGTAAGCCCACCGAAGCCAAGTGTATTGATCTGGACATGGCTTGGCTGGCCGAAAAAATGGCCTGATATTCGCTTGTGTATGACCGGGGGCGCACTGTGCGGCGCTCCCGGTTCTTTGCTTTACCATTCTTGAGCTTTTTGGTATTGTTGCGTCAAAGTCAAATTATAGCAGGAAGGGTGCGGCCGCTTTGTCAGGTATCTGAGCGGCAACGTCAGCATCAAATTATCAAAAGCAGGAGCCTGCGCTCTTTGCGGAAAAGGAGTTTCTTATGCCCAATGGTTATTCCGGCAAAATTCTGAGAGTCAACTTGAGTACATCCAAAATCACGGTGGAAAACCCGGAGGAGCTTTTTTACCGCCGCTATCTCGGTGGTTGGGGTTTCGTGGGTTATTTCCTGTTAAAGGAATTGAAGCAGGGAATCGATCCGCTCGGTCCTGAAAACAAGCTGATATTCGCCCCCGGTATTTTTACCGGCGTACAACTCAGCGGGAGCGGCCGTTCGGCTGTTGGAGCAAAAAGCCCGCTTACCGGTGGTTTTGGAGAAGGTGATGTCGGCGGTTACTTTGGAGCCGAGCTCGCCCGCGCCGGATGGGACACCGTCATCTTTGAGGGCAAGGCAAAAAAACCCGTGTATCTCTCCATCAAGGATGACAAGTATGAATTGAAGGATGCCTCGCACGTGTGGGGCAAAGACACCTGGGAAACCCAGGAGATACTGAAAGAGGAACTCGGTGACTCGAGGACCCGGTTCTCGCTTATCGGGCCCGCGGGAGAGCGGCTCATCCTCTTTTCATGTATCATCAATGACGACAACCGCGCCGCGGGACGCTCGGGCCTTGGAGCGGTCATGGGCTCGAAGAACCTCAAAGCCGTTGCCGTGAGAGGAACCGTCGGTAAAGATGTCGCCGATGAAGATAAGCTCAAGGAACTGAGGAACTGGGTGGCGAAAGATGCCAAGCCGATGTGGGAAGGGATGCAGCAGTACGGCACGGACGGCGGTCTGCTAGGACTTAACGCGGGAAGCGGCCTTCCTACAAGGAATTTCAAAGACGGGCAGTTCGCAGAAGCCGAAAATGTCTCCGGCCAAACGATGGCGGATACTATACTCGTCGGCAGACCAACCTGCTATGCGTGCGTCATACGCTGTAAACGCGAGGTGGAAATCCCCGACGGGCCGTACAAGACCGACAAGAAGTACGGCGGCCCGGAATACGAGACGATCGGTTCGATTGGCACCAACTGCGGTGTTGGAGATCTTGCCGCGATTGCCAAAGGTAATGCGCTCTGCAACGGCGCCGGACTCGACACCATAGGCGCCGGGATGATGGTTTCCTTTGCCATGGAGTGTTTTGAAAACGGCATTATCACTGAGAATGATATGGGAGGCGTGAAGGCTAATTTCGGCAATGCCGATGCTATGCTCAGGCTCCTTGAGATGCTCAACAACCGGGAAGGTATCGGAGACCTGCTCGCCCAGGGCTACAAGCCTTGTATCGAGAAGTGGGGCAAGAAAGCGGAAAAATTCGCAATCCACAACAAATGGCAACCCTTCCCCATGCACGAACCGCGGTATAAGTTCGGCCTGGGCTTGGGTTACGCGATGTCCCCCACCGGTGGGGACCACATGCACAACATCCATGATCAGATGGTGGAAAGCGAAAGAGGGCTGGGCGGCGTCAGACCTTACAGCGTGCTTGAACCCATGCCTGCACAAGAGTTGAGCCCGTCAAAGGTCCGCGTCCTTTATTACCACACGATGACACAGACGCTGAAAAACATGATCGGGATGTGCCATTTTCCGCCCTGGAATCCGAACCATGTGACCGATATCGTGAAGGCGGTTACGGGATGGGACACCTCTCTCTTCGAGCTGTTCAAGGCCGCGGAGCGCGGGTGGACAATGGCGCGCGCCTTCAATTTGAGAGAAGGTCTAACCGCTGAAGATGATACGATCCCCGAAAGATTTTTCGAGTCTTTCGAATCCGGGCCGCTGAAGGGTGTCGCTCATGATCACAAACAGTTCGACCGCATGAAAGCGCTCTACTATCAGCTCGCCGGATGGGACAAAAAAACCGGCGAACCGACGTATGCCAAATACGTGGATCTTGATATGGAGTGGCTCGCGGAACAGATGGGCTGACACGGCCGGTTTATCGGCTGAAACCACCGAATAATAGTGAGGCTAGGAGGCGCGACGTAGTTCATGTTGCGTTTCTTAGCCTCTTTTCTGTAGACTTGGTGCACAAGAGGAGTTGATACATGCCAAAGGGTTACTCAGGGAATGTGTTGCGCGTAAATCTCAACAATGCCAGGTTCACCGTGGAACATCCGGATGAGCTTTTCTACCGCCGTTATTTGGGCGGCTGGGGGTTCGTGGCCTACTATCTGCTCACTGAAATAGAGCCGGGAATCGATCCGCTGGGACCGGACAATAAGCTTGTGTTCGCCCCGGGCATTTTCACAGGCGTGCGCCTTTCGGGAAGCGGCCGCTCGGCGGTGGGCGCGAAGAGCCCGCTCACCGGCGGGTTCGGTGAAGGTGACGTCGGCGGTTATTTCGGCGTTGAGCTTGCGCATGCCGGGTGGGACGCCGTGATTTTCGAAGGGAAATCCGAGAAACCGGTGTACCTTGCGATTCAGGACGACAAATATGAGCTGAAGGACGCTTCGCACGTATGGGGTAAGGACACATGGGAAACCCAAGAGATGCTAAAAAAGGAACTCGGTGATTCGCGGACTCGGCTTGCCGTGATCGGTCCTGCAGGCGAAACGCAGATCCCTCTTTCATGCATCATTAACGACGATAATCGCGCGGTCGGCCGCACGGGGCTCGGGGCCGTCATGGGGTCGAAAAACCTGAAAGCTCTTGCGGTGAGAGGCACTCTGGGTAAGGAAGTCCACGACGAGGCCAAAATCAAAGAGATAGCCAAGTGGATGGCGGCTGACGCCAAGCCTGCCTGGGAGGGACGGCGGCTCTACGGTACCGGCAGCATCCTGTTGAGCCTCAACGCCGGAGGCGGGCTGCCGACGCGGAACTTCAAGGAAGGGCAGTTTGAGGAGGCGGAAAAGGTTTCCGGCCCGGCGATGGCGGAAACCATACTCGTCGACAAACCTACCTGCTACGCTTGCGTGGTACGCTGCAAACGGAGAGTAGAGATCCCTGACGGACCGTACAAGACAGACAAGAAATGGGGCGGTCCTGAGTACGAAACCGTCGGCTCATTCGGGACGAACTGCGGCATTGGAGATCTGGCGGCAATATCGAAAGCAAACGCAATCTGCAATGCCGCCGGGCTCGACACCATAGGCGCCGGCATGATGGTTTCCTTTACCATGGAGTGTTTTGAGAACGGCATCATCGATGAGAAAGATACCGGAGGCATAAAGGCCAATTTCGGCAATGTCGAAGCCATGCTGCAGCTTCTCGAAATGCTGAAAGATCGCAAAGGCATCGGCGTTTTGCTCGCACGGGGTTACAAACCCTGCATCGAAAAATGGGGGAAAGAAGCCGAGAAGTACGCGGTACACGTAAAATGGCAAGCCTTCCCGATGCACGAGCCAAGGTTCAAATGCGGTCTCGGTCTTGGATACGCCGTATCGCCGACAGGTGCGGATCACATGCACAATTTGCATGATACGATCCTGGAAAGCCCCGCCGGATTAGGCGCCGTCAGGGCTTACGGCGTTCATGAACCGCTTTCCGCTCAGGATCTGAGCCCGGCGAAGGTGCGCGCCCTCTACTACAATACCATGACACAGACGTTGAAGAACATGATAGGGATGTGCCACTTTCCTCCCTTTGTCCCCAACCTGACGACGGAAGTGGTGAGAGCCGTGACCGGATGGGACACATCGCTGTTCGAGCTATTCAAAGCGGCCGAACGCGGTTGGACGATGGCGCGGGCATTCAATATCAGAGAAGGCATCGACGCTTCTGCCGATAATCTTCCGGACAGGTTTTTCGAGGCATTCACTTCCGGCCCGTTGAAAGGTAAGGTACATACTCGGGAGGAATTTCAGCACGCGAAGGAGATCTATTATCAGCTTGCCGGTTGGGATCGCAAGACCGGAAAGCCAACCGAAGGCAAATACGCTGATCTCGCCTTGGATTGGCTGGCCGGTAAGATGGCCGAGCTGAAACTCGTCGGCTGACCTGGACAGCCACGGTGTCAAACGATTATCGCGGGGCCTGAGCCCTGCGTGGTCTGTCTTTAAGAACAAAATGGAGTGGATATGGGAATCCTGGAACTCGAAAACGTTAGTCTCGTGCTCAACAACCAAGCAATCCTCGACGGCATTACGCTCGACATTTGGGAAGGCCACATCCACGCGGTTGTGGGCCCCAACGGAGCGGGAAAGACAACGCTTGCCGCCGTAATCATGGGGTTGAAAGGTTACGAGCACTTTGGCGGAGAGATCCGTTTCGATGGGCAGAGCCTCCGAGGGATGAGCGTGAGCGATAGGGCCAAGGCGGGGATCACCATGGGGTGGCAGGAACCGGCCCGGTTCGAGGGGCTCACAGTCCGGCAGTTTCTGAACGCGTCTAGCCGTAATGGAAAGGACAGCGAGATCGAAGAGGCCATGGCGCAGGTCGGGCTCAGGCCCGAGGTATACTTAAGCCGCGCCGTCGACCGCACGTTGAGCGGGGGAGAACGTAAGAAAGTAGAGCTCGCTTCTATTCTGGTCATGAAACCAAGGCTGTTGCTTCTTGATGAGCCGGATTCCGGCATAGATGTCGCGTCTCTGGAGAATATCTTCAATGCTCTGAAGCAGTTGAAACGCAACGGAGCAACCGTACTGCTGATTACCCATAGCAACGCTGTTCTCCGTCAGGCGGAGCACGCTTTTCTCATGTGTTGCGGCCGGCAGATAATGAAAGGAGACATCGAAAAAATCCTTCCTTACTTTGAGGGCGAATGTATACCCTGCGATCACAAAAACAGACCCTTGGTGGAGACAGAGGTGCCGGGATTATGAAAAACGCGGAAATACTTGTTCAAGCAGCGGGAATCGATGATGCCCTGCAGGACTCGGAGACAGCGCATCTCGTTCTTGACGTCAACAAGGTGGTGCAGAGCCATCTGGTACCGGGATTGCGCATTGAAACGTCCGAGGAGAAGGGCGGCATCCGGGCGGAAATCCGCGTGGAAGACGGCGCGAATATTGTGAAACGCGTCCACCTCTGCTTTGGCGTCACTCAGCCGGAAGCCATACAACGGATTATTCTCAACATTCAAATCGGCAGCGAAGCCGGCATCGATGTGCTTGCTCACTGCGTTTTCCCTCAGGCAGTCGATATCGAGCACATCATGGATGCTGAAATCACTGTTGGTGAGGGCAGCAGATACTCCTATCTTGAAAGCCATGTGCACAGCGATGACGGCGGCCTGAAAGTGCTTCCAAAGGCAAGGATTACCCTTGGCGAGCGTTCGCGTTTCAAAACGGAGTTCCAGCTCGTACGGGGCCGTGTCGGGTATATGGATATCGATTACGAGGCGATATGCGGCGAAGAGAGCGTCCTTGAAATGTTGAGCAAGATCAGCGGTAGGGAGGACGATTATATCAAGATACGGGAAGTCGCGTTTCTCCAGGGAAAGGGAGCGCGAGGTTATCTGACATCACGCGTCGCTGTGAGGGACCGGGCAAGAGCGGAAGTATACAATAAATTGGTGGCCACCGCCGCCGGTGCCAGGGGGCACGTCGACTGCAAGGAGATTATCAAGGACCAAGGTGTCGCTTCAGCGGTTCCGGTAGTTGAGGTAAGACATCCTCAGGCCCACATCACTCACGAGGCGGCCATCGGTAGTGTCGACAACAAACAGCTTGAGACCCTCATGTCGCGTGGTCTGGATGAAGACAGCGCCTCGGATCTTATCATCGCCGGATTACTGGCTTGAAAAACGATATCATAGTTCTTCTCTTAAGAAGACCCTGATCAAGAGTGTTTTGTTCAGCCGCCGGGGTCCGGTGAGCTATCGAAATCTTCGTTGACAGCCGGGTAAACCCATACTATCATCAGCAGGGATAACGCCTTTTTCAAAGGGAGAAAAGGTATGCGTGCATACATAACGAGAAGACTTCTTTACCTGATCCCTACCTTGTTTGGAGTCACCATAATCCTCTTCTTCGTAGTTCAGCTCATCCCCGGGGACGTGATCGACAGAATGCAACAGGTCCCGGACATAAAGCTCGACAGGGAAGAGCTCGAGCGACAGCTCGGATTGGACAAACCGCTCATCGTTCAATACGCGCGCTGGATGGGATTCATCCCCGACGTGAACGGTGAGTATACCGGTATTATGCAGGGCGATCTTGGGCAGTCACATCTCCAGAAGACCTCTGTAATTCAATTGGTATCGATTTCTTGGCCCATTACCCTCGAGCTCGGGTTATTCGCGTTTATCATAGCCCAGGCACTGGCCCTGCCCATCGGCACCTATTCTGCGATACGGCAGGACAGGATAGGCGACTACGTGGCCCGCAGTTTTTCCATTCTGGCCGTGGCCGTACCCAGCTTTTGGCTCGGAACGATGGTGATGATCTTCCCCGCTCTCTGGTGGGATTACATGCCGCCTATGATGATAGTCCGGTTTTTCGATGATCCGTTGGAGAACATACGTATGTTTTTCGCGCCGGTTATTGTGTTGGGATTGAGCGCCTCCGGGGCGAGCATGAGGATTACACGAACGCAGGTGCTTGAAGTCTTGCGGCAGGATTACATCAGGACCGCCTGGGCGAAAGGTTTCACGGAGAGGGTGGTCATCATACGGCACGCTCTTAAGAACGCCCTCATCCCCGTCATCAGCGGGATGGGACTACAGGTGCCCGTCTTGATCGGCGGTACCGTTATCATAGAAGACATATTCTGCCTTCCAGGGATGGGCAGGTTGATCATCAACTCGCTGTTGGAACGGGATAAAGAGTTGACCTGCGGTGTCATCCTTATTTTCGGTTTCGTCCTTGTCTTCATCAATCTGTTGGTAGACTTGAGCTATGCCTTTTTTGACCCCAGGGTCCAGTACAAGTAGAGGAAGATGGAATGGCTGATGCTTCTTTAGAACACGTCCTGGAAAAGCGATTCACTTTTCTTGATTTCTGGAAACGCCTGGTGAGAGAGAAACCGGTGGGTACCGTTGGCGGTGTTATTACCGTGTTTCTGCTTTTCACCGCCATTTTTGCAGACCTCATTGCTCCCTACGGTATGAATGAGACTTTTGTGGGCTCCCCTCTGTCGGGTTCGTCGCCGGAACACTGGCTGGGTACGGACAACCTGGGACGGGACATACTGACACGTATCATATACGGCGCCCGTATTTCGGTAATTGTCGGCCTCTCCGCCGCTACTCTCGGTACGATTATCTCCGCAATCATCGGTATAGTTTCCGCATACCTCGGTGGTACCGTCGACATGGTGGTGCAGCGGTTCGTAGACACCTGGATGTGCTTTCCAGCTCTCATTATTTCGATGGTGCTGGTCATCGGGCTTGGTGCGAGTATCTGGTCGATCATCCTTGCGCTGGCGTTCACCTGGGGTGTTCCGGGATCAAGGGTGGTACGGGGAGCGGTTATCAGTATCAGAGAGAATGCGTATGTGGACGCGGCACGATCGATCGGCTGTTCTACGCCGAGAGTGCTTATGCGGCACATCCTCCCCAACGTTACGGCTACCTTGATCATCCTTTTCAGTATCAGAATGCCGGCAATGGTGCTGGCGGAGGCTTCCTTGAGCTTTCTCGGCTTCGGTATCCCGCCTCCTGATCCGAGCTGGGGGAGCATGTTGAGCGGCCCCGGCCGCCAATATATGTTGCGGTCCCCCATGATGGCCGTGTGGCCCGGGCTTGCGCTCGCGGTAGTTGTCTATGGAGTGAATATGTTCGGTGATGCGGTGAGAGATCTGCTGGATCCCCGGTTACGTGGCGGAGTGGCGCGCTACGATTCGAAGGTGAAGAGACCCAGATCGCGTTAGTTTGACAGTTGGGGTGCAACGTGCGAAACTAGAAAAAAGAGCCGTGGGCATCTCGATGACTTGTTGCCTGAAAAGGGGGTACAAGATGCATTACCCTTAGAGAAGCGGAGAGTGTGACGAGTCGGATTAAGCTAGTTGAATACAGAAAGGAGAGTGACATGAAAAAAATACTTTTGGTCTTTGTGGTACTTGCCGGGTTTGTTTTTGGCGGCACCGTATTTGCCGGTCCGTCGACAGAAGCCCCGGCAGGAGAAATGGCGGCCTCAACCGGCGAGCCGCAGTACGGCGGTACCCTCACCCTGTTCATCAGGCACGACTATGATCCCCCGGGGCCGGACATCAAGGATGCCTTCCGTGATTCGTTTCACTGGCTGGATTTTTTGCAGCAGAAACCGATCGTAGGCGATTATGAAACCTACGGACCCATGGGCAGCGGCGTGTATGAGTTTGGGCTTCTGGGAGCTATCCCTGACAAGTACCAGAAAGGCCTGCTGCTCGAGAGCTGGGAAACCACTTTTGAGAAATTGACCTGGCATGTGAGACCGGGAATTTACTGGGCGCCCACCGCGACTCAAAGCGCCTGGATGAAAGCGAGAGAGTTCACCGCGGCGGATCTTGTGAACGATATCGTAGAATTCGCCAATTCCCCCTATAAACGGAGATTTGACGGCCTGTTGAAACCCGAGGGTGTAAAGCAGATAGATAAGTACACCCTGGAGATCTGGTTTGATCAGAGATTCTCCGCCGATGTCTTCTACTTCATCGGCTACGAAGACCGCTCTGTCGTCGCCCCGCCCGAGTTGCAGGCCGCGCCGGGCCGCGCCGGGAAGTGGGAAAACCAGGTCGGCACCGGCCCGTGGCAGTTTGACGAATACGTAGTAGGCGCGTATTTCGCCATGCAAAGGAATAAAGATTATTGGGACACGACGGTCATAGGCGGTAAGGAATATCAATTGCCCTTCATAGATCGTGTCGTACTACCGATCATCCCTGACGAAACTACACGTTTGGCGGCGATGAAAACGGGAAAGGCGGACCTTGATGAACATATAAACAGTCCCAACTGGGATACCATGGACAAGGTTCAAGGTATTATGGCGAAGAATATCATCGGCGGCGCGAACGACCGTGTGGTGCTGCGGGCAAATCAGCCTCCTTTCAATGATGTAAGGGTCCGGAACGCGTTGTTCATGGCTACCGATCTGACCAAGGCCCAGTCGATACGCGGCGCGGAAGGCCTGCCGATTCACTTCTTCCCGATCTATCCCGGCGCCCCGTCCTATACCGCGCTGGAAAAACTGCCTGCCGATATCAAACAGCTGTATGAATACAACCCTGAAAAAGCGAAAAAGCTGCTTGCGGAAGCGGGTTATCCCAACGGATTTGAGATGAATTTCAACACCGATTCTGAAGTCCTCCAGGCGATGGACCTCGCGGCCCTCTGCGCGGACCAATGGGGAAAGATCGGCGTAAAAGTCACCATCATCCCCCGGGACAGCGTGGAGCACACCAGGATGAAGTACAGCCATGCCGATCCGCCTCTCTGGACCGGTGCGCTGTATGATCACCTGCTGGAAGCCAGTGAAACGAGAATGTACACCTACTATCACAAGACCGGCGTTGACCTCAACTACGCGGACTGGTCGAACAAAAGGCTCGACGAGCTGTGCGAGCTGATGGAAGCGGAGCTCGATCCTGACATACAGCAGAAGTACATCAAGGAAGCCGGCGATATACTGATGCGCGAGGGCCCCTACATCCCGGCGACCATCATTCCTACGAGGATCTTCTGGTGGCCGTGGGTAAAGAATTACTGGGGCGCGTACACAATTCAGGATGACTGCAACTTCTCCGAGACTACGGCCTACATGTGGATCGATCAGGACCTGAAGAAGCAGATGGGATACTAAGCCGATGTAACATATCGGTTCTTAGGTTGTACCGAAATTCTATGGGGCGGGGGAAATCCCTCGCCCCTTTTTTTCGCGACTGCGGGAGGGTGATATGAAGAGTAGGGTTGGATGTTCCGTTCTCATGATGTGCATGTTCTGCGGGTTCATTCTGAACGCCCAGGCTGAGGACACATCGCTCGCGGCCGGCCGTTCGCTGTTCGATTTTGGGCTGAAAGCGGCCGTTTCGCTCCCAAGTTTCTTCTGGCTCGAAGATAACAGCTGGAACGGTGTTACCTCGTTAGCTATAATGCCCGCCGCATGGGCATTTGTCGCCGTCAATCTTACCGACACCGTCGCCGTGCAGGTGGAAGGGGGCTATACCGGAAAAGGATGCCGCGTCAGCGCTAGCGACGGAAAGCTCCTCTGGTTGTTCAACTA
>JAFGHN010000256.1 GCA_016930115.1 Spirochaetales bacterium
CGGTTAGATTAAAAATTCAAAAGTCCCGATCGAGGGGGGTGGGACTTGAAATTACCCTAGTGGGGAATATGATTACCCCCGACACAAGAAACGCGAGAGTGTCTTGGCCAAATTGATGCGCTTCTTTGAGCGGTTTTTTGATATTTCCGGTGGCGTGTTTTAGCCAATTTAAATGCCAAGGCTACAGGCCTATCTTTCCCGCAATTCCGGCGGAAATGAGATCTTGATCGATGCCCGGCGTCAAGTCGACGAGATACTCCATCTTCAGCTTCAGCGCGGTCGAGATGGCATCTTCTGACTTGTTGTTAAAAGCGTTACAGAAGACGCCGGCGCCGATGGCGGGCGCGGTAAACCAAAAAACATAATTCTCTTGATTCAGACGACCCTCTTTGCTAGAGTTTGCAGCGGAGGCGCCTGTGGATATCTTCGAATACCTGGTACCCGGGGGAATTGTCATCTTGAAGAGTGAGAAAAAAGACCTGGCTGTCCGGGAGCTTGTCGATGCGGTATGCGCGGGCAATCGTTCGCTTGATCCCGCTGTGGTGCTGCCGGCGGTCCTTGAACGGGAAACCATGGTGAGCACCTGGATCGCTCCGGGCATCGCGATCCCTCACGCAAGGCTACCGGGCTTGCGTGAGTTCAGTGTGGGGATCGGCGTGAGCATCGACGGCATCGAGTACGATTCGGTGGACGGGAAGCCGGTGCATCTCCTTATCCTGGTGCTTGGAGACGAGGGGAAACCCGACGAGCATATTCTGCTCCTGGCTGAGATCGCGAAATTGCTCAAGGATCCGGAGGTGTGCGACGGGCTGCTTTCGGCAAAGTCCGTCGACGCTGTTCTAAAGGCCATAGGCGGTACCCGGATCGCTGCCGGTGCCGGGCTGTGGAAAGCCGGAAACGAAGTGAGCGGGATGATCATGAATGCCGCGCTTACCATCGCGAAAGAGGTGCGGGCGCAGGCGATTCTTGTTCAAACCGATGCGACTGTCGAACGCGATTGGCTTTCCGGGAATGTCCCTCCGGCACGCATTATTCTCGCGCGTTCGCAGACCGTCGATGTGCCGGCCGATCCCCGGTGCAGAACGTTATCGGTACCCTTTCGAGGATTGAGCCGGTCGGAACGAGCCGATGTAGCGCTCCTCTTTGGTGTGGCAGAGGGGCTCTTTGACCGTCGCGATACCGTGGTGAGCGTATCGGGCTCGCCGGGATCGGATACCCTTGATACGCTGAGAGTTGTCAATGTGGGGGAAGAGTTTTCGCCGTATCTGTCGGATTCATCCCCCGCGATACTCGGCGATGTCATGCCGCAGGTCGTCGAGCGGACGATCCAGATTGCGATGGACATCGCGCACGAGGGGAGAGAGGGACGGCGCGTCGGCACTATCTTTGTGTTGGGTGATTACGAACACGTAAACAAGTACTGCCGGCAAATGGTAATCAATCCGTTCCGGGGGTACGGAGACGACGAAAAATCGATCATCGATCCTTCCCTTGAGGAAACCATTAAGGAATTCGCAGCCATCGACGGGGCGTTCGTGGTCCGGGGGGACGGCGTGGTAATGGCGGCGGGGGCGTACCTGAGGCACGGCAGGGCGGCGGCGGAGCTCCCGTCCGGGCTTGGCGCCCGTCACAGGGCGGCCGCAGGTATCAGTGCTGTTACCGCCGCCACTTCAATCGCGGTTTCCCAGTCAACCGGTACCGTCAGCGTGTACCGGAGCGGCAAACGCATCCTTGCTTTGGAGAAATCCGGGAGATAGAGACCTGGCGTACCGTCATCCGGGGAACGATGAGCTCACCGCGGCAGTGCGGGGGGAAAAAGCATCGACTATATCCGCGGAATTTGAGGCAGCGCCTCGAAATGGGAATCCCGGCTGAAAAGTGTCAGGTCGTGTTCGACAACGATCGCTGCAATCCATAGATCGTTTGTCGGAATAGGAGTGCCGGCGGCCTTGAGCTGACGATAAAGGTTTGCGTAGTGCCTAGTGGTTTCCATCGTGGGCATGAGCACTTGTACGCGCTCCCGATGAAGGAAGTGCTCGAAAATGCGCTGGTTCTCTGCTCCTCGAGTTCCTACAGCGAATCCAGCTCGTAATTCAGCTACGACCGCAAACGGCACGAAGATCTTTGGGGCGGATCGGAATACTGCAACAGTTCGCGGTTCACCGTCGACGAAGTCCCGGTAACGGTTTGTATCGATTGCGGTTTCTACTGCCACAGGCTTGGGTCCACCGTGTGCTGATCTTCCAGGGCCTGATCAAAACGCGTATCCTTCTTCCAGGTACCGATCAGGTCGTCCAGATCGTGGTATTCTATTTCGCTCTCCACGATACCGAGTCCACGTTTAATTGCTTCGATTGTCGCATCGTTGAGACTCATGCCGCGCTGCCTGGCCCGCTCACGCAATTCGCGGTCCAGAGCTTCAGGAATGTTCCGGATTGTGTATTGAGGCAATACTTCACCTCCTGCATGCATTGTATGCAGATTCGGCCTGCTATGTCAATATGCTGTTTTGCGTGTACACATTGCCGCAGCAGGTGCATTTCCTAAACCGGCTTAAGACCACGGAGCCCGCTCACCGGCTGATTTCCCGGCTTTCTTTCTCCGCGATTAACCTTTGGACTTCATCGAGATTAATCCAGCTTATATCTCCCGGGAAGGTGTGTTTGAGGGCGGAGATGGCCACGCCGTACTGCAGCGCCTGCTGGATGTCCGTCTTGTCCGAAAGATAGGAATACAAGAAGCCCGCGACGAAGGTGTCCCCCGCGCCGATTCTGTCCACCGTTTCGACTTTATAGCCGCGCTCGCCGTAAAACCGGCCACCGGCGTAGGCCGCCGCCGCGAATGCCTTGCCTTCTCGGATGCTTGCCCCGCTTGCGGTGGTGACGATGACTTTGGTGCCGAACTGTTCAAAAATCGAACGTGCCATTTTCTCGGAGTCGCCGGCTTCAATGCCAAGAACACGGGTGATATCGCTTTCCGTGACGAACAGGACGTCGACGTATTCCAACATCGGCACCAACACCGCGCGCGCCCGCTCCCGGTTCCAGAGACGTTCCCGGTAATTGACGTCGAAGCTTACCAGCACTTTTTTTCTTCTGGCCTCAGCCAGCGCTTCCATGGCGACTGTGGCGGCGGTATCGCTGACGCCCGGGGTGATACCGGTGGTATGAAATACCCTGGTATTTGAAAACAGTTTATCCCAGTCAACGGCGTCCGGCTGTATCTGTGCAAGGGCCGAATCTGCGCGGTCGTAGAGCACCGCCGTTCCCCGCGGCGCGGAACCGAACTCCACAAAATAGAGCCCGGCACGGCCGTTGTCGGACCATACGATATGGGAGGTATCGACGCCGTGCTCGCGAGCCTTGTTGGCTATCATCCTGCCCAGCGGATTGGAGGGAAGGGCGGTGACGAAAGAGCTCTTGAGTCCGATCCTGGCGGCGGCCACGGCGACGTTCATCTCCGCGCCGCCGATGTTGATGTCGAGTGTGGTCGTCTGCTCCAACCGCTTGAAATCAGGGGCCGATAATCTGACCATCGCTTCGCCGAAGGTGATGAGATCAAACATATTACTTCTCCGCAAATTTCTGCCTGGCCGCCTTCGCCCTGGTGACATACTCCCTGGCGGTGCGTTCAAGGATGCCGTAGTCTGATTTGAGAATGGCTTCTTTTGTCAGCTCCGACCCGACGGCGACGGCAACCGCTCCGGCCTCGAACCACTTTTCGATATTGTCGATGTTCACGCCGCCGGTGGGGACCATCATGGCCTGCGGCAACGGTCCCCGGACGGCCTTGATAAATCCCGGGCCGAGGATGCTGGCGGGAAATATTTTGACCAGATCGGCGCCTTCCGTCATTGCCTGGACTATCTCAGTCACGCTCATCGCTCCGGGTATGCATAACTTATTATACCGATGGCACGTTTTGATGACGTCGATATCCAGATGCGGGCAGATGATGTATTCGGCCTGGCTCAATATAGCCAGCCTTGCAGTTGGCGCGTCCATAACGGTTCCGGCGCCGATCATAAGGTCACTGTCGCGGTACTTCTCCGCCAGCTCCCGGATGATTTCGAGGCCCCCGGGAACCGTCATGGTAATCTCGACGGCGGTGATGCCTCCGCGGTATGCCGCTTCAGCCAAATTGAAAGCCATTTGGGAATTTGACGCCCTGATGACTGCGATAATCCCGCTTTCAAGTATGGTCCTGTGTACTTCAGTCCTGTCTCTCATTTTATTCTCCAAACTTGCTTCTGCATAAAACACCGATTTGAAGTTTTTTACAAGGGCACCTCGAAACACCCGCCTTGCGTCGCCGGCCGGAGAGCGGTGCGGAGGTACCCTTCGGTGAATTTGCGCGAAGCTCCCCTGATCCATCATACTAGAACCGGATAACGGAGGTTCGGGTATTTCCGTGGTCCTTGAGTGGTTCAATTTCGATTATTTCTCAGTCATCAAATTGTCAAGTCTCATATTGTCTGTCGTTGCGGCGGGGTACTTGTTCAGTCTCAAGAACAAGACCGGTTCGACGGTCTTTCTAGGGTTTTCGTTTGTCGGCGCTTCCCTCTTCAACCTCTCCATGTGCATCGAGTTTGCCGGACGGTATTACTGGCAGCCTCACAATGTGAAGAGTATCGTCATGCCGATAATGCAGAATATCGGTCCGTCGGTGGCGCTTGTTTCGCTTCTCCTTTTCACATTCAGTTTCCCGATATCTCTCAGGAGGGACAGGCGCTTGCGGGTTGTGGTGCCGGCGCTCTTTCTCCTTCTCAATGCCGTGAGCCTTGCAGGGGCGGTGGCCGTTTTTTTGATCCTGAGGGAGCGGGCGGACGCTTTTGAGCTTCAGTCTCTCTATTTCAACATTCTGTTTCTATCCATCGCGTCACAGTTCACCGTCATCATTTTCCTGATGTTCAGGAAAGTGGTGGTCTTGGGGCGGAAGAGGTGGCGTCAGTCGGTATGCGCTATTCTCAAACCTCGCAACAGGCGCGCAGCTTTGGCCCGAACGATAGCCGTGATACTTGCCCTGCCTGCGGTCATCGCGCTTCTCTACTTTCTTTCGTCTTCCAGGATACTCTCCCCGGTGGCGGGCACGTACCTCGTATGGTTCGGCTTCCAGCTCTTCTACTCGGTTTTTATCGTCGTGTACCTGAACAATACTTCGGAACGAACGACGCTCCAGGTAAAGCTCGTCGGAATAGCTTTGACCTGCATACTCGGGATACAGTGCGTCGCCGCGATCATCGCCGGAAGGCAGTTCGAGCGCGACTACCGTGACGACGGATGGCCGGAAAGCGGGAGCGCCGTCCAGCTCATCCGCGGCGCCGGCGCCGGATACACCGCTGAAACGGCGCGCTTTAGCGAAATAGAGCCTTCCGGCCGGTGTCTGGATGTCGTTTACGGTGGTTTCGCGGATATCGACCTTCCGTTCCCGTTTCCATTCTACTCGGAGGTTTACCGGGACATCCGTGTGCTCAGCGGGCCGCTCGTGTTTTTGGGAAACCGCATAGCGACGGACGGGTGGGGCGGTTACCGGCCTAATCCTGCGATTGCTCCGATCATCATGAGTATGGAGCCCGAACGGGGGGAGGGTATTTTTTACGAAGCAACGGATGACCGGGTGGATATTACCTGGTACAGGATCCCCGAGCAGTACGACAACGCGCCCAACACGGTCCGGCTCACCCTATTTCAAAACGGTACCATACGGTTCAGCTACGGTGAAATGCGCGGGGACCCGAGGTTTCGTCCTGCTTCATTGGGGATGAGCGTGGAGACCACAGCGTCGGTGACGGGGAGCTTCGCGACAACGCCACGCCTGCCGCGCCAGTCGTGGCTGCGCGGAATACATCCGGGTAATCGCGATGCGAAGTTGATACCGCTGCGTTTCAGCTATGACCTGCCGTTCGCCGCGGCGGGGCCGGGCGTGTTGTTCGAGGCGTATGACATACGTTTCTTCCGATATATCCATGATCGTACGGTTCCGCTGGTACTCATAAGCATCATTTCCGCTGTTCTGGTTCTCGTTTGCCTTCCCGTCATTTTCAGGAGAAGCGTCACGCGGCCGCTCACCAACTTGCTCGAAGGCATGCGGCGCGCAAACGCAGGCGAACAGGAGGTCCATGTAACCCCGTCGGTGAATGACGAGATCGGGTACATTACCGAATCATTCAACAGGATGCTCCGTTCGATCAGAACCGCGGAAGAACAGGCGCGGCTGCAACACCATCAATTGATGCAGGCTGACAGGCTCGCCAGTCTTGGGGTCATGGTTGCCGGTATGGCCCATGAAATCAACAATCCCAATCAGGCGATACTCGGCTTTGTCTCGCTTCTTACCGAAGCCTTCCGTGACATAAACAACGTCCTTGACGAGTACTGCGCCGGTCAGGGCATTCTGGTCGGCGGACAGGACATCGAGACATTCAAGGAAAAGCACCCGGAGTATCTGCGAAAGATAGAAGAGTGCGCGTGGATGATCAGCGGGATCGTAAAAAACCTGAAATCCTACGTGAGAGATGAATCTGATTCGCCCGCTGAAAACGTTAACGTGAACGATATCGTGCTTTCCTCTGTTGATCTCTGCCGTCCCGTGATCAAGCAATCCACGCGTAACTTTGTCCTTAATTTAAGCGACGGCCTTCCCCCTGTCAGAATCAGCGGCCAGCGGCTGAAGCAGGTGATCGTCAATCTCCTTATGAATGCCTGCCAGGCGCTCCTCCGGCGTGAAGACGGCATTGTCTGCAGCACCCTCCGGTCTGTACCGGAGAATACGGTGACTGTTACGGTCAAGGATGAGGGCGTGGGTATTTCGGCGAGCGACCTTTCCCGCGTTTTCACTCCGCTTTTTACCACGAAGCGGGAGAGCGGGGGTACCGGATTGGGCCTTGCTGTCTGCCGTACCATTGTTGAAGAAAACCACGGAACCATATCCCTGGAATCCGAAGCCGGCTGCGGAACAGTCGCACGCGTAACCTTTCCCGCATCGGCTTACGAGTAGGAGCATGATGTGCAAGACGAACCGGAAATTCTTGTAGTTGACGACGAACCATACGTGGCTGAGAGCTTAGCTTCCGTCCTTACGAGCGCCAACCTTCAGAATGTGGCCGTCTGTACCGATCCGGCACGGGCGCTCGAGCTTGCCGGAGAGTTGATGATCAAGGTGCTGCTGCTCGATCTCAACATGCCCGGCATCCCCGGGAGGAAACTCCTCGAAATCGTAAAGGGCGATCATCCGAACATCACTGTCATCGTCGTGACCGCTTCCAACGAGCTTTCCACGGCGGTGGAGTGCATGAGACTCGGCGCTTTCGATTATCTGGTCAAACCGGTGGAGCCGAGCCGGCTCGTCGGCGCCGTCAAGCGAGCGATCGAGCTCTCTTCAATTCACCGGACCTATGCCGAATTGAAAACGAGGATGCTCACCCGCCGCCTCGCGAATCCGGAAGCTTTTTCCAGCATGATCACCGGGGATGAACGGCTGTACGCCGTTTTCATGTACCTGGAATCGGTCGCCGGTTCCCGTGAACCGCTGCTTATCGCCGGCGAAACAGGGGTGGGCAAGAACCTTCTTGCAGAGGCTGTACATCGCGCGTCGCAGAGGACCGGTGAGTTTGTATCGATCAACATCGCCGGGATGGATGAACAGATGGTTTCAGACACGCTCATGGGACACCGGAAAGGGGCGTTTACCGGCGCGCTCGAGAACCGCGAAGGCCTTCTGCAAAAGGCAAAGGGCGGCACGATGTTCGTTGACGAAATCGGGGACCTGACCATCTCTTCCCAGATCAAGCTCCTGCGGATTCTCGATACCGGAGACTACTACCCGCTCGGATCGGATATCGCGCGCCGGACGGATACGCGGTTTGTTTTTGCCACCAACCGCGATCTCAAAGCGCTCATCGACCAGGAAAAGTTCAGAAAGGACCTCTACTACAGGTTGTCCACCTACGAGGTAGAGGTTCCACCTCTCAGGGAGCGGAAGGGTGACATACTCCTCCTTGTGGATAGTTTTCTCGATGAAGCTTCCCGGGACTTGAAAAAGACCAAGCCTGCCGTCTCCGACGCAGCCTGCGGGCTTCTCGAATCCTACGACTACCCCGGGAACGTTCGTGAGCTCCGGTCGCTCATCTTCAACGCCATGTCGGGGGGACAGCGGCGCAACGTGCTGCATCCGGAGGCGTTCGGGAGAATAACCCGGAAGCCCGCCTCCGGGGACACCCATCCCGGACAGAGGAATTCCGGGGAGGCGGTGCAACTTGTTTTCGGGGAGCGCCTGCCCACGTTAGCACAGGCGGCTGAGCTGCTGATAGCCGAAGCGCTCCGTCGCTCGGGGGGCAACCGGACGGCGGCTGCGGGGATGCTCGGTATCACTCACCAGGCTTTGAGCAAGCGTCTGCAGCGGAAAGCGCCGGAGGAGTAACCACTCCGGCGCCAACACCTGCGGCTTGCAGAGGCGGTGTAGAGTCGATGCTATTTCATATTGAAGTTGAATCCGCTCATAGCTGTGAGGCGGATGTGGCCGTCCTTCGGCGTCGGTACGATGGCTATGTTCACCGGGACATATACTCCCTGAAAGGCAAAGGTCCATCCCACGGCATAGACCACCGACATCGCGAATTTGGCGCGACCGCCATGAGACGAGATTGTGAAGTTGGGGCCCAGACCGAATTCGAGCCCGGTGTGGCTCCTGAATCCGATGAGCGTGCTCAACGAAGGCAGCATGAAGTTCTGATCGAGCCCCCCCAGGACCAGCACTTCCTGAAATGCAAAGTGGCTTTGCGTCTCGCCGAGCCGGATCCGCTGCTCCACGTTCACACCGAATTGGGTGATAAGTGGTGTATAGTTTCTTTCAGGATCCGGAAAAATCTGCTGCATCAACGTATCGAATGCTTCCCAATTCGCAAAAATGTAGGTAGCGCCGACCCGCGGGCCGATTATCATTTCGAGCCTGTCGGATGCGCCGGCACGCGCTAACCCGCACAGCAACACCGTCGCCATGAGAATCCATAATCTTTTATTCATCGTCTTCCTCCTGTCGCCAATTGATCAATTTCATCTTCCATATCCTCGAGATCAGGGCGCTCGAGCAGCATCATCGCGCCGATAGCTTCCGATATGGCGCTCACGATCACGAGTCCTACCGCCGTTCCACGCAATACCGCCTTTGACTGTGAGAAATAATCGATACAGGAAAGCGTTCCCGTCGTGATCGATCCCGCGAATGAAACCGCCCCAAACGACACGAACGCCCACCCCGTGACGGTGAGGGCTGCGTGCCTTTCCCGCGCTTCCGTGAGTTGCCGGACCAGCTCCTGCCGTTTCGCCTCGGTAAGCCTTCTGCTTTCCGCGATCTGCGTTTGCACCTCTTGAGCGGCCGTCTCTTCAGTCGGTACAAGAACAGGTGCCAGCAGCGCCGTCTGGCCCTGTTTGATTTCAAGCTGTAATGAAGCAGGGACGTAACCGCTGCGGCTTACTTCGACGTGCGCGTTTCCGGAGGCGACGTTTCCGACGAGCCCGGACCCGGTGAGCTCTAACCGCAGATTGCCCGCCGTGAGGAGCGCCGTTGCGTTCTCAGGCAGGGCGTACCGTATGGATCCGACGGGATAGACCTCGGGCTCCGCTATCGTGGTCTTGCCGGCTTCCACCAGGACTTCCAGCTCCGCGTAGACCCCGTTGCCCGTAAGCTCAAGCCGGTCCCACCCGACCGGGACGTTCTCAACGAGCCCGTCTCCTACCGTGCCGTGTCTTTTCCCGTCGAGCATGACAGTCAGATCCGGTGCCGCATTGCGGATGAAGATCCTCCCGGTCTCCTCGCTGAGCTGGATATGCACCTTTATGAGCCTGCCGGCGGCTGCGCGAACCCTGGCGGAACCATAGTAGTCCCCTTTCCTCGCTTCGATGGTGAGCTCTCCGGGACCAATACCTGAAAGCAGCAACGGGCTAAAACCCTTGCTTTCAGAGTCTACAAAGATCTCCGCGGCTTCCGGGTCGGTCGTGATGAATACCTCGCCGGATTGAGCCTCCGCATGCCAGGAAAGCAGGATACATAGCAGGATGGTCAGATCACGTGCCTTCATGTTCCCTCCGTACACCGTCTTTTTCTTGCTGCGGGCCGGGCGATCCGGCCTGTTGGCAGACGGTTTCTCTCGATCATTCTACGGACAATAAGCAATAAGGATGCCAATCCAAGTGTGGCCCGTAATTAGTTTCATCATATAGATTTGCGATGCAGCCGAGCTGTTGACGGGGAGAAGGGAGCTTTCGGCGGGCACAATTTCCGTCCCGGTTCCGCGGTTATCCGCAACTTTCGTTGCTCTCTTCGGTTTCCGTCTTACGGGCTTGCGCTTGATGATATTCCGGTTTTGCAGAAAACTAGTAGTATGCGGATTCCGTCGGGAGTCCGCAAAGGAGCTGCAGATGAAAGTGAGTACATTACGGCTTCTCGCCGGCTTCCTGATAAGCTGTGTGGCGCTTCCCGCCGGCGCCGAGAGCCTTCGCGTGGTGACGATCAATGTGTGGTCCGGGCTCGATTACAAAGGGTCCCTCAAAATGGGGGAATACGAGGCGAAAGAAACGCGCGCGGCGCGGACCCGAATTCTCATAGAACAGCTCAAGGGGCTGGATCCGGACCTGATCGCCTTGAATGAAGCTAACATGTTACCCTGCTACGGCCGTGCTCTCGCCCGGGAGCTTTCCTATAAGCAGATATACCACGTGGGGCTGGGAGGCTTGAGAATCGGCCCCGTCGGGCTCCCGGTAAACCTCCGGGAGGGCGACGTCATCCTGGCTGGGAAACCCCTAGGGCTGAAGCGGGCCGGGAGAAAGCAGCTTTCCGGGGGTCCCGTGGGTAATTTTTTCACTTTTCACTTCGCCGATGCGACGCAGGTCATCGCCGGCCGGATCACCGTGGCGGGACGTGAGATTTATGTTTTCAATACCCATTGGCACGCGTCCCCGTTCCCGACAAATGAATATCTAGAAGACCTGGCCGACCGGCGCGCATCGGGTGTCATCGATCAGGAGCGCTACGATAAGCTGGTGGAAGAGGCGGTAGAAGGCCGGGAGTGGCGGCTTATGGAGGCGGAAAAGACCGTCGCTTTTATCAACAGGATCGCCCGGGACAAGCCGGTGATCCTCCTTGGCGATTTCAATGCAACCGCGGATTCGGCCGAGATTGGGGTTCTTTCCGCCGCCGGTTTCAGAGACGCCTACGCCGAGGCGGGAAGCCCCCCGGGCTATACCTGGAACGGGGCAATCAATAACAATATACAATTACAGGCCCGGACTTATCCCGATGATTTCCGGCTGGAACCCGATCAAAAAAGAATCGACTATGTCTTTTACCGCGGACCGGGGCTTCGCGTCGAAGGATGCGAAGTGGTGCTCAACCGACCGGTTGGAGATCTCTATCCGTCCGATCACTTTGGCGTGATGGCGGATTTTGATGTGCTTTCGGGTTCTCCTTGAAGTCCGAGCAAGCCGGAGTGACGGGAGGGCGCACCTTTGCGCGGCGCTTTCACCGGACGTGGGCGCTGCGCACCAGCATCGCGCCGCCTGCGATCATGACCGCCCCCGGGAGGAGCCCCCAGCTCATCGCTTCTTTGAACAACAGACCGATGAGGAGCGATGAGCCGATGGGTATGAAATACGAAAGGCTCGCGAGGAGCTGCACGCCTCCCTTTTTCATGCCGAGCTCCCACAGGTAGTAGGCGATACCCACCGGACCCGCGGCCCCGAAGACGATCCAAAAGACCGTCTCCGGCCCCACACCGGCCAGACGCTTCCATTCGCCCGTCGCCGCGGCAATGATTGCGGCGAGTACGGCGCAGGCCGCGAAGTGAAAGGCCGTGCCGCCGTTCTCTTCCGGGACGTTCCAGCGCCGGAGAAGCACCGAGTACAGCGCCCACAGAAATCCGCCGGCCAGCGCGAAGAGGCAAGGGAGCAGGTTCAATTCACCCGGCCACGAGAAACCGTTCATACGTGATGCCACGAGCCCCGCGAACCCGAGCAGGACGCCGGCCAGCACAGGAACCGGCCGCGGCCTCTCGCGTAACAGCAGGATGCTCAAGATGACGATCCACAGCGGCCAGAGGTAGTTGAGCAGATTGACGAGCCCCAGGTCCCGGGGCTCGGCCATGCCAAAAGCGAGTGAGAGGGCCACGGTGTACACGGCAACACCGAAGAAACCAGCCACGATTACCCTCGGCGGCAAGCGGAAGAGCGCACCGGGAGGTTTGCGACGCAGCAATTGAAGCAGGACCGCGACGAGCGATCCGCCTCCGGTCATGAAGGTGAGGTAGGCCATCGGACCCATCGACTCGGCCCCCTTGCGCATACAGACGCCGCTCCAGCACCACAGCAGGATGGAGACTACAGCGGGGCCGCTGCCGCGGTATTGACCCGCACCGGTGGCGGCGGGCTTCCGCGCGGCGCCACGCTCTTTGCTGTCCGTACGCGATTTCGATGGGATGTCCATTGCACGTGTATACAGCATTACCGGGGATGCCTGCAATCGGTCTCATCTTTCATGTATAGTATCGCTTGAGAAAGCGAGCTTCTCTGTCAAAGGCGTCTATCGAGGACTAACGTGAAGCGACTATTGAACCGTGAACTGATCGTCGTGATAGGCGTTGTGGGTCTGGCCATCATGGCGACGAACCTCATCCAGCCGATGCTGCCGCTCTATCTGGTATCGATAGGCGTGAATCCCACTATCATCGGTCTACTCCTGTCCGTGGGAATGATGGGGATGGTGCTCGGCGAGAGCTCAGGCGGCTGGCTTGCCGATCGCGCCGGGATCAGGGTGCCCATGTTTGTCGGGACCTTTTTGTCCGTTCCTCTGGTGCTGTCGCTTGTCCTTGCCAGACATGCGGCTCTCATTTTCGTGATCTTTTTTTTCTGGGGCATTGTACGCGCATCTCTCTTCGGTCCCGGCAGGGGCTATATCGGCGCCACCATTTCACTGTCGCAAAAAGCCACCTTTATGGCCATCTATGCCACGGCTATGGCCTTTTTCCGGAGTCTGGGGAGTTTCGCCGGTGGTTTCATTGTCGATATATCGGGTTATGATTCGATCTTCTACACCGGCGCCGGAATAGCCCTGGCGGGCGGAATTCTTGCGTGCGCGGGACTCAAACGGAAAGCCGATGTGATGCCTGCGAATGTTAATCTCGGGCCGCATGACACCGGTCACAAACCCGTCCCTTTGTACCGGCAGAGACCTTTTGTCATCCAGTCTGTCATCGCCGCGCTCTATTTCACCGCTCTTGGAGTCCTCCCCTTCCTGTCGTTGCTCGCCGGTCAGGTTATCGGCCTTCAGGCGACTCAGGTGGGTTTTCTTTTCACTTTGAGCGCTCTATCGGGGGTGGTGCTTCTCATTCCCCTGGGCAGGCTCGCGGACCGGAGGAACAAGAAAAACATGATGGCTTTGGGCTTGCTCACAGCCGCCGCCGGCCTGGCCGGAATTTCCATATCGACCAACTTCACCCAGCTCGCGATCTGCCAGGTTATCGGCAGTATCGGGAATGCGTTTTACAACCCCGCCGCCGTCGCCCTGCTCTCTGAAAATGTACCGTTGCGCCGTCAAAGCACCGCTATGGGAGTGTTCGGCGGTTTTGAGGATACCGGGCTCATCATCGGCTCGGCTCTCGGCGGGCTGCTGTGGAGCCATCTTGGGCCGGCGCCGACGTTCCTGATCGCCGGCACCGCCCCTGCATGCCTGGCAGCGGTGATAACGTTTGTGTTTCTGAAAAAGGCCGGACAGGCAGGCTCACCGGCGGAGCTTGCCAAGGGAAAGCCGGCCGCGGGTTGAAGAGACGCGGCTCAGCGCACCCGACGGCTACCAGGTTGAACACCATCCTTTCCGCGCCCTGGCGATATCTATGATTTCCTGGAATATCCATCCATCTCTGAAGGTGAGGTAGCCGGTGTTGCCGTTACCCTGAATGTCGGCTACGAACTCTCTCGCCAACTGGGTCCAGTTACGGCGAGGCCAACTTTCTATCTTGGGAAGCGAGTCGCTTATCCGTTCCGGAATCGGCATGGTCTCCCATTCGTCCTTACCGCGTCTGTACAGGTGCAGTGGACCCTGCGCATACGCCCCTTCAATGTGAATGGATCCCTCTCTCCCGTAGAAGGCTACATAATCATGCAGGAAACGCGGCTGCAGGTTGGAGTGGCGGAAGGTCACCGAAATGCCGTCCTCCGGTCTGGTTCCCTTAAGGCCGATACGGGCGAGGATGGTGTACGCCCAGTCCGAGGTCACCTCGCGCCACTCGGCCTTTTCTGCCTCCGCCGGCGTGAGCGCGGATGACTCGAGCAAACGGAAATCATGAAGCCGTGGCCCGACGGGCGCACGTTTGAGGTCGTTGCGGGACTCGCCCGTCGCCTGTAACACCTCCCCGCCAACCACCTTTAGCACGAGCCCCATCTTGTGCGGGAAATTATTGTTGAGGCGGCCACCGCCCTCCTCCAGGCTGTGAGACCAGCCGTACGGCATGAGCCTGGGCCAGTCATAGTGCGATACACACTCCGCCTCATACACCTCTCCTATGGCACCCTGAGATACGAGCTCCTGCGCCAGGAGCACAGTGGAGTTGCAGCGGGCGGTGGCCGCGTAGGCCGTTTTCACACCGGCGTCCCGTGTTTTAAGGTAGATCATCTTGGCGTCCTGCGCAGTGGTGGCCAGCGGCTTGTCGCAATAGATGTGGCATCCTGC
>JAFGHN010000257.1 GCA_016930115.1 Spirochaetales bacterium
CCTTGCGGGGATAGCGATGCTTATCCTCTCCAACGTCTTCTGGGGGTTTGATTCGCCGATTTTCATTCTTCTGAAAAACGGCTATATGACCTTCAAGCTGGTGGGACATCAGGTACTGCTTCATTTCGGCGTTGTTGCGGCGTTAACGGTCCTCGCCGCCCTCTTGCCGGCACGCAGAGCCGCAAACATGCACCCCGTTGAGGCGCTCAGGTCGTAGAAGAGAGGTGTATATGAAAACAAGAAACTTCGCGGCGGCGTTCCTGCTTGGCCTTTTCTCGGTGCTGACGGCCCACGCGAGTGATACCCCGGACTTTGAAAAAATACTGAAGGAAATCGATGATTTAGGCAATTTTGCAGGGAGAGATTTCTCCTGTGTCTATACGATCGTGTCAGAGAAGCCGGGAGAGGAAAAAAGCGTGACTCAGGCCAAGATATTCCGGAGAGACGATACCGACCAGTTTGTGTTGCTGATTCTCCAGCCTCAAGTGCAACGTGGTCAAGGTTATCTGAAGGCGGATGAGAACGTGTGGTTCTATGACCCGGAGAGCAGAAAGTTCGAAAAATCGACACTGCGGGATAATGTACAGGACTCGGACGCGCAGAACAGCGATTTCAACAGGAGCTCCCTTGCCGATGATTACGAAGTCAGCGCATGGGAGCCGGGTACCCTCGGTAAGTTCCCCGTCTATATCCTCGATCTGAAAGCAAAACACGACGATGTGTCCTATGACCGGATAAGGATCTGGGTGCGGCAGGATATCTCGATAGTCCTCAAAGAAGAGAACTACAGCGTGAGTAACCGGCTCATGCGGACCGCGCTCTACCCCAAGTACACCGTTGTGGACGACAGATATCTTCCTTCCAGCGCCCTTATCGTCGACGAACTGAACCAAGGGGAGCGGACGCAATTCAGCATCAAAGACGTCAGAACGGATACGATACCGGATTACGTGTTCACAAAAGCGTATCTCGAGCAGGTCAATAATTGAGCCGGATCGGGTGTTATCCAAGAATACCTTTTGTCATTCTCCTGGTTTTCGCGGCGGCTTTTCTTCCCGCCCAGGATGAAGGTGCGCCTGAGTCTCCCGATGCAAGCGCCGGCGACTTCTTTGCCGACCCTTTCGCGGTGAGCGGGGAAGAGGAAAACGCAACGGACAATCCGGATGACTTTGATTCGTTGTTCGAAGGTGAAATGCTGGACTTTGCAGAACAGACCGGCGACGGTGTTTCACCTGAAGAGGAGTTGCTTTCCGCAGAAGGGCCGGCGGTCACCTGGGGAGGAAAAATCTCAGGATCGTTGGGGGCTGAGCTCACCTGGGGCAGCCTGTGGACTGATGAGCTTGATCCTTGGGACCCGGACAGCCAAACGCTCACCCCGTCAGTAACGAGTGATCTCTTTTTTGACGCCCGTCCCGATCCCGATTTCAGAGCGTTCGGCAAACTCAAGATCAGCACCGACACCGGTGCGGGCGGGCTTGCAGAAACCGTGAACACCGCCGCATTGACCGCCGATCTTCCGGAAGGCTGGACCAGAGAAGAGACCCCCGAGGGAGACACGATTATCCGGGATGCCGACGGCGAGGAAGTCTTCACCGTGACCGCGGAAGACGAGGAAGATGAAGAGCCGCAAACCGGCACGCCGCCGGGTATTTCAATAGACGTGGTGGAGTTGTTCTCCGATTTCAACTTTGACAAGCGGTTTTTCTTCCGGTTCGGCAAACACACTATCAAGTGGGGAGTAGGCTATTTCTGGAGTCCGGCGGATGTTCTCAACCTGACGGCTATCGACGTGGAAGACCCGACGGCGGAAAGGGAAGGTCCCGTCTCGTTGAAAGCCCACTACCCCTCTGGTCTGAACAACCTGTATCTCTACCTGATCGCAAACGCCGAGGCGAAACCTCTCGAAGTTGCCGTTGCGCCCAAGTTCGAGTTTGTGATCGGCACCACCGAAATATCCCTTGCGGCGTATTATCAGCAGGCATTGGCGCCGAGAGGCGTTGTTACCCTGAGCTCTTCCATCGGCGAAGTCGACATTTTTGGCGAAGGAGTGGTCACGCTGGGTTCGGACCGGGTATTTGTCAGAGAATCGAGAAGGCTTGTTTCAAGTTTCGAAGATCCGCCGGAAGAGCTCGAGGTGGTGCTGGATACTTATGTTGTGGACTCGATCCCTTTCCTCTCGGCCACCGCGGGAACGAGGTATGTAAAGGAACTGGAACAAGCGGAACTGAAACGCGCCCCCGGTAGCCTCGCCGTCGTTGGACAGTACTACTACAACGGCGAGGGCTATCCCGACTCCCGTCTTCTGAAGCCGGCGGCATTTCTCCAGCAGAACCCGGAGTACAACGGTCTCGCCTTGCCGGAGGAGGCGCAGCCCGAGGAGTATGAA
Source organism: Spirochaetales bacterium (assembly GCA_016930115.1). Classification (GTDB taxonomy): domain Bacteria; phylum Spirochaetota; class Spirochaetia; order ARS1246; family ARS1246; genus JAFGHN01. Next base: position 2,387 of record JAFGHN010000257.1, read on the forward strand.
AGCCCGCCGGACCTCTCGTTCGGCGATCTTTCTTCATGGGGACGCCATTACGCCGCCCTTACGGCCGCCTGGAACAACATATTCGAATCCGATGTATCAATCTCACTTTTCAACCTGACAAACCTGAACGATCTATCCGGCATCATCTCTCCTTCGGTCTCTTTCACATTCATCGATGTATTTACCGTGAGCGCCGGGCTCCGGATAACCTACGGCAGTAAGAACGACGAGTACACCAATCCCGCGTCACTTTTCGGCTTGGCGGGAGACAGCGATGGCGCCACCGCTGCGTTTACGCTCAGCGTTTCAATGGGCAGAGGGAGTTTCTGATGGGCAGAGTATCAATCAGCGCGAAAACGAGTGTGATCGTATCCGTTTTTCTGCTCACCGTCTCGTGTATCGCTCTCGTCGGCCCTGCATCCGCGCCGGAGAACGTCAAAGCCACACAAGGCACGAAAGAAGACAGGGTCATCTTGACCTGGGATGAGGTCAAGCGCGCAGGCGTCTACGCCGTGTACCGATCATCAAGTGAGAACGGCGATTACGAATATCTTGCATCAACCGACGGCACTTCGTACGTCGACGTGGCGGTGGCGGCACTCGTCCGTTACTGGTATATCGTCGCCGCCGCCGATTACCTGGGGAGAGCGGAGAGCGAGAAACCCGCCGCGCCGGTAGAGGGCTGGTGTATTCACACTTTTTCCTGGCAGAGTAGCACGTTGACCTTCGACGGCAGTCAGTTCGATATTGTCGCGAACCCCGCCGCCATTGGTGAAGCTTTCGCCGTCTGGTGCGGTGCCACACAATCGGCTGTAAACGCAGAGGTCTATCGCGAGGGCGAATGGCGGGCTCTTTCGGATCCCTTCGGTATCACGACGGGTGACGTCGCCGGCAGCGTCTCAATAGCGACGGCCGGCGGCGTGCCGTACATCGCGTACCGCGACGAAGCTTCCGGTGGGGAGCTGGCGGCCGTGTATCTTGATGAGAGCGGAGAAGAACCCGAATGGAAAACGCTCGGATCCGCGGGGCCGGGAATAAGTCCAATAAGAGGGCTCGAAAGCGCTTTTGCCGGTTCAGACTTCTATGTCGCCGGGCTTTATGACACCGTCGCGGAAGGCGAGCCGGCGCCAGTGGTGGTGTTTCTCTTTTCGAACGATACCGGCTGGCAAAACGTCTCCCCCGACGCCCCGGCCGTATCAGCGTCAAGCCTCGCCCTTACCGGCGGCGACGCCGATCCCTTCTTGGCATACTACGATGAAACCGCCACCGCCGTTGTCGTTTTGCAGCACGACGGCGGGTGGACGGATACCGGCTTCTTCCTGGACTACGGCGCCGCCAACGTTCCCGATGGTTACCTTGATCTCTGTTTCGACGAAACGACCGGTGAATTGGTTCTCGCTTTTTATGACTCAACGGCGGGAGCCCTCAAAGTATGGGCCTACGACACCAGTGCGGGCGAATGGTCCGGCGTTGTCGACCCTCCCGTAACCGCCCACCCTGACGCCGGCACCGTCGGCATCAGCTCGGATCAGGGCGTCCGCTATCTCTATTACAAGGATTCTGTTTCCAACCGCGGCACGGTGACCCGATTTCAGGACTCGAGCTGGGAAACGCTACCGCTCTCCGACGAGACCGAAGGAATAACCGGCCAGTTAAACCTGGCGGAACTGGCGATTGACGCGCGGCAGTACATCGTCTTCGCGTTCGCCCGTGAGGCAAACTCCATCAATGCCGATGTGTACAGGTAGACTATTTCTTCGCGCTTAGTTCGAGGATGAGCTCCACCTCTCCCTGGCTCAACTTGGTGGCCTGTACGATCTGTTCAACTTTCCAGCCCTGATGCGCCAGTCTCACCACCATGTCCCGCGATGAAAGCGACGGCGCGCCGCGCCCCTTCTTGCCACTTCTCTCACCTTCTTTGAGAAGCGATCCCATGAGCTTTACCTGCTCCTCGGCCTGTTTGCTCACCTCGGAGAGCCTGGTTTCGGTCCTGGCGAGCCACTCCCTTGCTTGCTGCATCGTCTCGATGCGTTTCTCTACGTCGGCGAGAGTTGCATCGAGCTCCGAAAGGAGGAAAACCACCCGATCGGCATTCTCTTTGCCGTCTTCGAGGGTCTCGATTCTGCCGGCGATCGCTTCGATTTTGTCGGTAAACGGGGCGAGCCCTTTTTCGATCGACTGAATCTGGTTTTGAAGTGCTTCAAGCTTGGTGAAGCTCGCGTCAACCCGGTTCGTGGTGGCGTCGATTATTTTTTTCCTGCTTTCGAGACGTTCAAACCGCTGTTCAACGTCATCCTCGAGCTCTCCCAGCTCACGTATGTTCGACTGTATCTCCTGGATTGAATCGTGACTCGACGTAACCTGTTCAAGCTTTGCATCGATGGACTGGGAAACGGCTATGAGCCGTTTAAAATCCTCGTCCATCGAATCGATTCTGCGTTTCTCCGCGACGAATTTGGCGACTTTTTCGGAAACGTCTTCACCGAGCTTGCGGACGCGGTTGAACTCTTTCTCGATCTCGCGCAAGTCGGTGCGCTGCTCGTCAAGCCGGGCGATGTCCGACTTCAGCAGGTCGATGCTTTTTTCGAGGCTCTCTTTCAGACTATCGGCACGTTCGAATATTTTCGTTTGTCCGATGAAGTCTCTCTGCTTGCGTTCGATCTCCTCGAGCCGTGCTGATAGTTGCTTATAGCCTTCTTCAATCTTCCCTTCCAGACGGTTCTGGTAGTTCTCAATCTTGCCGCGAATATCCGTAACCTGAGACTTGAAATCACGCACCGTTTCGTCTGCCGCGGTCTGCAAGTTGGCCACACTTTGCTGAAAATTGCTCAAGAAATCATCCGCGGTAGTCGAAAATTCCTCTTTGTAGTCCCGGCTCATAGAGATGAACTGCTGTTCCGTTTCGCTCACGATTCCGCCGGTTTCTTCGAGCTGCCGCCGCAGCTCGCGGTTGTCCGTCTCTATGGTGTTTGAAATTTCTTCCTGCTGCAGCTGCATCGCTTCTTTGAAGTTTTCAAACTCCTCCGTCACACCCGTTTTTGCCTCGTTCATCTCGGCAAGGATTCGTTCCTGCCACGCAGTCATATCGGCCTTGGCGCTTTCAAGCATTTCGTTTATCGAACCGGAATCCTTCTCCACCCGTTCACCCAGTATCCTCAAGCTGGAATCGACTTCCTTGCGGTGTTCCTTGATTTGCTCGCCGATGCTGTTTGAGAAGCTTGTAAGCTCACTCTCCATCATTGTTTCGCTTGCACGCCGTAAATCCGCCATGTCCGCCTTTATCCGCTCCTCCAGGCCCTCCAGCCCGTTTTCCGCCCCCTCCATTCTCGCTTCGAGCTCTGTTTGAAACTCGCGAACGTTTGCATTAAACCGCTCATACTGCGCGAGAGTGTCGTTCTGGAGACGAGCCAGCTTTGCCTTCAACTCTTCCGAATACCGTGACTCAGCCTCCTGTCTTTCCTTTGCCTGCTCATCGCTTATCTGTTGTATTTTTTCATGCATGCCGCGCTGCCAGTCGTCAACACTGACGCGCATCGCATCATCCCTGTTTTTCAGGTCTGTGAAGAACTCATCCTCAAACACCTGCAGTTTTTCTGACACATTTGCATAAGCCCTTGATTTGAGCTCCGTAAGTTCCTTGTCGATAGCGTCCATCGATTTTCTTATCTCGATAAGCTCGTCTTCCGCATGTTCGCGTTCGCGCGCCCGGTCCTCGGCTATCCTCTCCATGGCGGCCTGCAAAGCCTCCTTTGCCCGGCTGACGGCGAGATCCATATTCTTCCTCATGCTCTCTTCCAAAGCCTCGATGTCGGAATGCACATCGTCGACCTTTTCGAGACGGTAGCGGACGGAGTCTTCATATTCTCCTATCCTCTCCTCAAGCGCCTCAAAACGGCTGACCAGCTGGTCGTTGAATCCTTCCTCCCGTGTCTGGATACTGTCCTTCAATCCGTTCAACCGCTTGGCAAAGTCAGCTTCCAACCCATCTATCTCGACGCGGGTCGATTCGAACAAATCCGAGAGCTCCTTTTGCCTGTCCGCCTGGCTTTTTGCCACGTCTCCGAGCACAGCCTGCATTCGCTCCTCGACCTGACCCCTGAACGTTTCATATCTCTGCCCAAACTCAGCCACGGTCTCTTCCATTGTTTTCTGCACTTCGGCACGCCACACCGTTATCTGAGACCTGGTTTCGCCGAACATTTTCACGAGCCCCTTACTTGACGACTCAAGACGCTGCTTTGAATCCTGCATGAGTCCCGAAAGATTGTTTTCGACGCTCCGTGCCC
>JAFGHN010000041.1 GCA_016930115.1 Spirochaetales bacterium
TACGACGATTTACCTGTCGTATTTCTTGAGGGTTCTCCCGAGGACAGGGGATTAACACACGGCAGGGAATTGGGAGAGAGGATCCACGAGAAGGAGTGAAGCTATTCATGAAAGCGATTGTAAAACAAACTGCGGCACCGGGTGCCGGCTATGTCGATGTTGACGACCCGAAGCCGGGACCCAAAGATGTTGTAATCGCGGTGAAATCAGCTGCGATATGCGGCACTGATATCCATATCTATGATTGGACCCGGTACGCTCAGGACCGCATCAAACCTCCAATGATCTTTGGCCACGAAGTGTGCGGCGACGTGGTGGAGTTAGGAAGCCAGGTCGATACGTTGCAAAAAGGCGACAGGGTGGCTGTGGAGACGCACATACCCTGCGGGGTGTGCTTCCAGTGTCAGACGGGTAACCAGCATATCTGCGAAAAAATGGCTATCGTGGGGGTTCACACCGACGGTGTGTTTGCCGAATACGCGAAGATACCCGCAGTCTGTTGCTGGAAACTGCCTGGCGATTTCGACCCGGATCTTGGGGCGATTCTTGAGCCAATCGGTGTTGCCGTGCATGGCATTCTCGAGGGAGAAGTCAACGGGATGAGCGTCGCCGTTTTTGGCTGTGGCCCTATCGGACTGTTCGGCATTGGAGCGATCAACGCACTCGGCGCGAACAAGATATTCGCCTTAGAACCCAACCGGGCAAGGCTGGAGATGGCGCGCAAGTTCGCACCGAACGCGGTGTTGATTAACCCGGCCGACGAGAACGCGGTCCAAATCATCAAGGAGTCCACTGGTGGACGCGGCGTGGACGTGGTCGTCGAGCTGAGCGGCTCTCCCGCTGCGGTCAAAATGGCGTTCCAAGTTCTCCGCTTGGGAGGCCGTGTCAGCTTGGTCGGGCTTCCCTCTCAACCGATAACGTTGGACGCTCCCACCGATATCATATACAAAGAGGCCAAGGTCTTTGGTACCACCGGGCGCCGCATGTGGGATACTTGGTGGCAGGTTCAGGGGCTGCTCGATTCGGGGAAGTTCGATCCAATGCCTGCGGTGACGCATCGAATGGGATTGGCCGAAATCGGCAAAGGAATAGACTTGGCCAAAACCGGCCAGGCGGGCAAGGTGCTCCTGTATCCTTAACAAACATAAATGAGGACTGCTGTGCAATGCAGGCATCCGTCTTGAGACTAAAGAAACCCCGCAGCGACTCACCTGCAACATGGTCTTGGTCATTGCGGGTGTAAGCCGGCTTGAGCGGCCGGAGCCTCTTGCCGCTTTCACCAGATGAGTGCGAAGCCCTACCGTTTCCTCCGGAATAAGCTCTTGAGATTACGTTTCTTTTTCGTTGCGGACCTCTGATCAGCGGTTTTTTCCTGCCGTGTATCCTGGCCAGAGGCGCTTTCATCCTTGAGCGCGAAATCTTCGCCGTATTTTTGCCTGTAGTATTCCAGCCGGTCCGATATATCCATATCACGCTGGAGCCGGGCGGCCGGTCTCTTGTGCGCCGCCGTGCTGTCCTCTCCGGGCTGATGCGCTTCCGCTTTTGCCGATGTACCGGTAGCCCCCGGGTGGCGGTCCTTCGTCGGCCGTCGTCTTGACCGGTTTGACGACTCGCCGCTGGACACCGGGGCTTTGGGCGATGGGCTGCCAATCACTGCCGCCTCCGGCGGCCTGCCGCCAGCCGCGGGCTCCTTTGCTGACAGGCCGCGAGTCCCGGCGGCCTCCGGCCGCCCGCCTCGAATTCCTGGGGCTTTTGAAGACCGGCCGCCGGTCCCGGAGCTCCTCGGCTGCCGGCTTCCTGACCGGCTCGATGATCGGCCTGAAGACCGGCCGCGAGGGCGGCGCTCCCGCTCGTCTGAATCGCGATGCCGGTTGAAGTACATGCCGGCGCTTGCGTCCGTCACGATAAGCTCATCCGTCACCGGCATCACCGGTATCTTCATATCGATAAGTTTTTCGATTGGCTCCAGACCATAGACAAAGCGTTCGCACGCCAGAGATATCGCTTTTCCCGTATTGCCTGCCCTCGCGGTCCTGCCGATTCTGTGGACGTAATTCTCAGGGTCCTCCGGCAAATCGTAATTGACCACCAGCGCCAGATCATCGACATGAAGACCGCGGGCGGCCACATCCGTCGCGACGAGGTAACTGAGCTCCCCTGATTTCAGCTGGTCGATGACGCGAATACGTTTCTTCTGGGGGAGGTCTCCGATGATATACTGGGACCGGTATCCGTTGCGATTCAAACGTTCGGATAGATCGTACACCCCGCTTTTTGTGTTACAGAAGATAAGCGCGTTTTCCGGTTTTTCTTTCTTGAGAATTCCGAGGAGCAGGTTCACCTTTTCGTCTCTCGATACGTGATAGAGCTCCTGGGTGATTTCATCAACAGTGAGCTGTTCGGGATTCATCATGATTTCAACCGGATCATTCATGTATTCCCAGGACACCTGCCAGACTCGCGTGTTGAGGGTGGCGCTGAATAGCATGGTCATTCGCTCGGGATTCATGCTCTTGAGCATCTTCCGTATATCCGGCAGGAAACCCATGTCAAAGAGCCTGTCCGCTTCATCGATAACCAGTATTGATATGTCTGACAGGATGAGTTTTTTTGATTGCGCAAGATCGATAAGACGGCCCGGCGTGCCGATTATGATTTCGTAACCTTCTTTGAGCATGCTGAGCTGCTCGTCGTACCCCACGCCGCCGTAAACGCTTCCGATTCTGTACGGCAGGAAACTGCCGATTTCTTTTGCTTCGCGCTCGATCTGAACGGCGAGCTCGCGTGTCGGCACAATGACGAGAGACCGCTTGCGCGGAACTTCACCCCGGATAAAGAGCTCGAAAATGGTAATGAGAAAAGCGGCCGTTTTCCCCGAGCCAGTCTGTGATTGTACGTAGGCATCCCGTTTACGGAGGGTATGCTCGAGTGTCGCCTCCTGTACTTCCATGCATTGTGCAAATCCGGTTTTCTCTATGCCTTTCAGAAGGTCTTCGTGCAAGTTAAATTCGCTGAAATTCATTCAATGTACCTCATTATACCGATGTAGCGGCGCCGTCAGGCGGTCACCGCTTAGCTCCGTACCGCTTTTCGCAGCCGGCGCCCTTTGTGCTCACAACTATTTTATTCCGGATCACTCCACGTACCTCGATACGATGACTTTGAGAGGGTCCGTAAGGAGCCTGAGCGGCTCTTCACAATCGAGACAGAAGAATCTGCCTTTGTTGAGGGAGGTTTTTGCGCAACCCACGCAGTATACATTACCGCATGCCGGGCACATACCCGCCGGCGCTTCGTCGGGAAGCTCTCCTCGTATCTTCAGTCTTGCGCCGGCTTCGGTTTCTTTTGCCGATGTCCATTTCCGCCCGCAAGCGGCACAGCATATTTCGACTTCGGTCTCTTTTTTCACCTTGTCTATCAGCGCGCCGAGCCGCGGATGGGAGCTCTCAGAGAGATAAGTGTGAATTGTGCCGTTTGCCTCTTCGAATTTTCCCAGCCGTACCTGCAAATCCGCAAGATTGACGGCGGCTTCTTCGTGGCCCCGATCAATCGTCAGCGCGCGGAGATACGCCGCTTCCGCGCGTTTGAGCTCGCCTTTGATTTGGGCTGCGTTTCCCATGAGATTGTAGGCCGATGCGTCTTCGCGGGAATCCAGCAGGCTGCCGAGGATTTCCTCCGCCCTGAGGATCCTATCCGCTTCTATGCAAGCTGCGGCGCAGTTGAGCCGAAGGTCTCTATTATCGGGATCCAGTCTTATCGCGCGCTCATAAGCGTTCACTGCTTCCTCGTAATCGCCCTGCCGCGAAAAAATATTCCCGATCTGATTTATGATTGCCGGGCGGTCCCTGCCGGGAGAAAGAAGAGAGACCGCTTCCGACGCGTTTCCCGACCGGCACAGGGCTTCCGCATAGTTGATGTATATATCTTCGTTATCAGGATCAAGTATTTCTCCATCTTTTTTGACCTGAGAGTACGCCCGGGAGAGTAGTCCAAGCGCCCGCGGATTTCTCTCGTGTTCGAGCTCCACGAGGCCGGCAAGGTTGAGAACCCACTTATCATCCGGTGCGAGCTCGAGCGCCCGCTCCAAAGATGCTTGCGGACTTTGATTCAGCAGATGCTCGTTTTCGGCCCGGCGGAACCAGTAAAGGTAGTAATCCGGCTCCAATTCGGTTGCTTTTTCAAAATAGCCTGCCGCTTTTTCCCGCTCACCACGCTGAGCCAACAGCATGCCGTACAGATAATGAAGGCTGGAATCGTCGCTTTTTCCCGCGAGCGCCGTGTCAAAAGCCTTCTCGGCCTCTTCGAACTGACCTTCGCTGAAGGCGAGCTTCCCCCGGATTGCAAGGGCCTCGAGGTTTCCCGCATCCAGCCGTTCGATCTGCGGGAGAATCCCCGACAACTCGGCGTAGCCTTCCTCCCTGAACAGCAGTCTCGCTGCCTTGAGATAGTCATCAAGGGCCTTTTCGGTCTCTCCCATGCTTTCCCACATGCGGGCGGCGTTGATACGGTATATCGAGGTTTCCGGATCTATTTCGCACGCCATCTCGTATGCATGGGCCGCCTCTTCACGGTTGCCAAGGATGTGCCAGGCGTTTCCATACAGATTCCACATGACCCCGTTGTCTTTCAGAATGACAGGATGCTGCGCGAGAAAGTCTCTGAGCTCGATGATCCGGTTTCTCCTGTAGAGAAGATCGGCTTTGGCCGTCAGGGTGGCCGGATTCTCCCCGTCCACGGCAAGCGCTTTATCTATCGTTCTGGCCGCCTCTTCCACCATGCTGTTCTGCAGATAGCACTCCGACAGTATGAGGAGATCTTCCAGGCCCAACTCAAGCTCCTTCGCCGCGAGGTTGAACTGAATACACGCTGCGGGAAAACGTCCCCGTGAAGCGAGTGATCTCGCGAGGACGACCCGGCGCTCCGGATTTACCGGTATATAACGGCGCCATCTGTAGTACTGCGCTTCGACCTCATAGGGCAGCGAGTTGATCTTCAGCCGTGAAAGGTCAAACCGCGCGGTATCGGTTTCATCATAATTCTGGGCCGCAAAGGTGATATTCCCGGCGTCGATCGTGTCATCCTCTATCTCGCCTATCCAGTCTTCATCGAGAAAAAAGCCGAAGTATGATCCCCTGGCGATGATACGCATCATGATGTTGTCCGGTCGCGGCGTGCAGGCCGTCCATGGAATGAGCGTCCTTGGATTGCCGTTGAAAACAACGTCGAAGCGGAAAAATCCCGCCGGGGAAACGAGAAAGAAATAGTAGTTTAACTCGTCCGCCCGTCTCATGAGAAAGCCTGCGGCAGAATGGCCGTTGTGGGCAGATACATCGATTGATGCTTCTATGACGAAATCCCGGTACCGGTACAGCGGGTTCTCCGCCCAGCCGAAAAGGTTTTTCTTTTTGAGCACCAGCGACAGCGTACCTCCGCCGACACGTATCCGGACAGCCTTCGTATCTTCTTCAACAAACCGTTCTCTTTTCGGGTTCTTGAAGCCTGGTACCCAGACCTCCTCTGCGACATCAGACGGATCGACTTTCTTCTTGCGGTGCAGCAGCTTTATCAAAAAATCCAGCATTGAATGGTTACAGTATACTCAAATTAGCTGTTGAAGTGACACGCCCGGTACAACTTCGTGCGGGCCATCTATCACTACCTCAAAAAGGGTGAAATTTCCTGTAGAACGCTCCGGGAACGAGAAACGACAGCCGCTGAGGGACTATCCTCAAGTTGACAACGTACATCCCGTCCACTTTTTCGGTCGTTCGGACGATTTCTCCGTCGATATGGTAATCAAAAGGTTCCGTCGCGCTTATCTCCGCCCTTGTCACCTCGTATCGTTCGATGAGCGGTTTTTCGCCTTTTGCGAATTTCCTGTTGATGATGTCATGCCGGCCCTTCCACAGCCACAGGACGTTTTGCAGTACCGTCAGCCTGGTGTCGAAATTGTAGATATACAAATCGAGAAAACCATCGTTGCACACTACATCGGGACAGATCTTGAATAACTTGCCGTAGTAAGGGCGGGTTCCGGCTTCAAGCTCCACGGGGCTTACCTTTCTTTCCAGGTACTCAAGCGGAAACTCCGCGTTGACCCTGACCCCGCGGAGCGCAAACTTGCCGTCGTAGAGTGTAAGCGTGAACTCCCTGGAGAGCGAGCGGAAATCCTTCTGAAAGGTGGAAAGCCCCGCCATGATATAGGCGAACATACCGGTGCGTACGAGCCCGTGTTTCTTCCCGAAACGATACCTTTTCTCCTGTCGCCGTCTGAGCAGATTGGCATCGAATCCTATGCCGACGAGCTGGCAGTAGGAACGTCTATTGCCGTGGGACGTTTCGAGGAGATCGACGTCCACAACGTAGCTGTTGTTCATGCTGTCAGCGTAGGTTTCTATCTGTTTGCGTATGCCCACGGGTACTTCATAGGAATCCTGGATACCGTTGCCGGAACCGCCTCTGAGGAAGCCAAGCGATTTCTTCCTGCCGATTTCGGGATCCGCCTCCATTTCTGAGGTGACCGTATTGATGGCGTCGTGGGCGGTACCGTCCCCTCCCCACACAAGCAGGTATCTGTAGTCGCTCCGGCAGAAGTCGCGCACCAATTCGATGAAATGCTCCTTGCTGGTGCTCTCCCGCACGAAAGGTACTTCCGAGCGTCTGAGTATTTTTTTCAGGATTTTTGCGTATTCAGGGTAGCGTGAGGGATTGATAATGAAGGCGCATGAGTGGAACGCTTTTTTGGTCTTCTCTTTCATATAATACCCGGCATATCACCCGGCGTGGTATCTATCGGCGCACCAGAACATCGGTCAGTCCAAGCTCCGCAAGTTTCAGTTGTGTCAGTTTCAGGTCTCCGGTGAAAATGCCCGGTAGAATCACTCTCGTTATACGGCTGTCGCTCTCCTCGAGTATTGGATTCAGCCGATGTGATTCGAGGAGCGCCAACACCTTATGCGCATTCTTCTCGTTACGGTAAGCGCCGACCTGGATCGTCACCGTATCGGTCGGCGGGCCGCTTTTGTGGTACGTCCCCCCGTCACCGAATTCGACCACCTCAACAGTCACTTGCTCGAGGCCGATACCCACCATGTCGATGGTGTCCGCCGCCGCACGGGAAAGATCGATGATCCGGCCCTCCACGAAGGGA
>JAFGHN010000258.1 GCA_016930115.1 Spirochaetales bacterium
AACCAGCGATCACCATTTCTGGAGAATGGGCTTTCAGGAAATGCCTTTGGTGGGTGACTTCGAAAAATACGGTCCCAGAGGCAGCGGCGAGTTTGAGTTCCTGGTGCGTGGTTTCATTCCCCTGACCTACATGAAGGGCCAGTTGCTCGAGAGCTTCGATATCCAGAAAGACAAGATAATCTGGAACGTAAGAAAGGGAGTCTACTGGCACGGAAATAAGCCGGATGTCATGAAATCGAGAGAGCTCGTCGCCAGTGACCTGGTGTGGTGGGTGAACTACCGCAGGCAGGCGCCGGCCGGAAGCTACATCAAGACGGTGATAGGCGATGCAAAGGAGATCGACAAGTACACCCTGGAGATTCCTTTCTTAAAGGGCTATGACTTCACGGTCATGTACTTAATCGGTTATGAGGACCGCGCATGCGTTGAGCCGCCTGAATCTGTGAAAGCAGGGGCGGATCAGTGGGACAAGCAGGTGGGTACCGGACCTTTTATGAACGAAGAATACGTTGTAGGTGCTTATTTCAAGTACTCTCGCAACCCCAACTACTGGGATACGACAACCATCGACGGAAAGGAGTATGAGCTACCCTTTGTCGACGAATGGACCCATCCCATCATCGCCGAAGAGGCGTCCCGGGTTGCCGCCCTGAGAACGGGAAAGGTTGACTGGTTTGCCACGGTCCCGGCCCCGCATTGGCCCACGTTGGACAAGAACCCTGACATCATGTCAAAGAAAGCCGTGGCGGCGATTGGGGAGGTCGTGGCGCCTCAGCTAAACAAACCCCCCTTCAACGATATTAACGTGCGCCGCGCTTTGATGATCGGTACAGATATAGCGGCTTTCAACAGGCTTCTGGGTGTGGATATAGACATGCCGATAGATTTTCATCCGGCATACCCCGGCGACCCGTCAGTCTACACCCCGATAAATGAACTTCCCGCCGATTTACAGGAGCTGTACAAATATGATCCGGTAAAAGCGAAGAAGATGCTCGCGGATGCGGGGTATCCGAATGGTTTCAAGATGGAAGTCGTTTTCGAAAATCCGCCAATGGATCAGGAGAGAGCTTCTCTGCTTGCTTCCCAGTGGGCCAAGATCGGTGTTGAGGTTGAAATAAAGATATGCGACAACACCACTTATGTCGGGTACAGGTACGATAAGAACTTCAAGGATGCGCTGCAAACCGTTGTCGAGACACCGGGCGCGGTATTTCTACTCCAGCGTACGGCGTATACCGGCGCCACCCTAAACCCGGGCCACTACTCGAGTGCGAAGATGGACGCTCTAATCGATGATATCGTGGGAACGGTGGATAACGATGAAATGAACCGGAAGACAAAGGCGGCGTGTGTGGAATTGCTTCGGGATGTTCATGTCATACCGCTGCAGGTCGGCCTGGACGGCTACTACTGGTGGCCGTGGGTCAAAAACTACGCCGGAGAGTTCAACGTCGCGGACGCCATGCAACCCGTACCAATCATCGCCCGCATGTGGGTCGATCAGGACCTGAAAAAGAAGATGGGATACTAGAAGGCAGTAGCAGCTACTGTTTACCTGAATCGGTAATTTGACGGGGCGGTTCGGATTCAATCCGAACCGCCTTTTTTCATTTTCTGTGATCAATAGATTTGAGCGTCGATATCAGCAACAATCCGAAAACGCTCACCCCCGCACAGACCCAGAAAGCCGGGTGATACGAACCCGCGACATCGAATATGTAACCGGAAAATAACGGCCCCAATGCTCCGCCGAGAGTTCCGCAGAAGACGACAATACCGAAAAGAGCACCATGCGACTTGGTGCCAAAGTAATCTGCGACAATAGGGGAAATGATCGTAAAGAGGCCACCGTGGGCCACTCCGTAAAAGACTGCGAAAAGATAGAGCATCCAGGGCGCGTCCGCCACCTGGAGCCACAGCAGGACCCCGGTGAGAAGAAAATAGGAGATAACCGTTGTACGCTTTGTACCTATTCTGTCGATGACGATACCGGTGAGGAGCCGGCCGCCCATGCTGGCGAAGCCTATGGTGGATAAAATACCGGCCGCCTTTGTGGGGGAATCTATCATGAGGCTCGCGTGAGGGACAATGTGAACCATGACCGTCATAAGGCAGAACAAGGCGACGAGGTTTGAGGAACAGATGATCCAGAACGCCCTGGTTCGTAAGGCATCTTTCAAAGAGAGGCTTTCGCCCGAACCGTTCGAAACCGCCTGCGAAACAACTGTTGCACCGGTTCCGGAGGCAGGCGGCTGGTCCGGGGCGCGTCTGAGCAGCAAACCGATGATGATAAAAAGCAGGAACGATACGGTTCCAAGCGCGATATAGGAGACACGCCAGCTATAAGTTGTGATAAGAATGCTTGCAGCCATGGGAAAAATCAATTGGCCGAAGCCTGCTCCGACTTTCACGATACCGGTGATCGTGCCGCGTTTTTGAGAGAACCACTGGGCGGTGGTGCTCAAAGCGATGACGTCTACGGCACTCATTCCGGTGCCGATGACCAGACCGAAAACAAGGTAGAGCTGCCAGAGTGCATTGATTCGGGACATCAGGATATGCCCGAAACCGAAAAAGAAGGCGCAGAGCAGGACGACAAAGCGCGGGCCGATCTTGTCGCTCATACGCCCGACAAGAACGCTTAAAAAGCCCATCAAGAACATGGCGATTGACGACGCGCCGGAGACGGCCGCCCTCGACCAGCCAAACTCCTGGACCAAAGGATTTATGAAGACACCAAAACCGATATAGACGCCGAGCCCGACCGCTTGAAGGCTGAAGCACGCGGCGACGATCACCGAACGATAGGTAAGAGCCCGTTCTTTTGCGCTGTTCATATTGGCATGCATTATAACGTTTTAAAGAGCCTTGGCCATTGGAACAAATACTTCGCGACGGATGAACTGGTGAAGTTACATCAATAGCTCGTTCGTAACCAGTCGCTAAACACGGGAGCTGCCGACAGCACAAACGAGACTGAAATGTGCCGCCTGTTGCAGAGATACTTTGATGCGGAGGGAATTGAAAACGAGACGCTCGAGTCCGCCCCGGGCAGGGGCAATTCTCTATCAAGTATGGGAGACAAAGAGGCGCCGAGCGTGTTTTTCATGTCACATACCGCGGACCTGGTGTTCCGGAGAAAAGTGCAGACCGCCCTGGCTTATCTCGCGTTGGACGCGAGGCTGCCGTAAGCGGCGAGTGGCTGCGTGTGTCAGTTGACGGGGCTCAACTATGCCCCGCTCTGTGCAATAGTGATGCTCGCTTCGACCATCGCGGATATTTCGGCGCCACGCAGTACGTTCTTCCCTGCGGGATCGAACGGGTGGGACATCACCACGGTAGCAGGAGAGAGGTTCAGGATTCTTCTCAGTGAGGCGACATACGGTTCGGTCCCGATGCGAATGAGCTCACGCCGTGTGCCGACGATGGTATCTCCGGCAATCAGCAACGAACTTTCCTTGTCGAAAAGACAGCTGTTCCCCTGGCGGTGCCCCGGGCAGTGTATAACGGTGAAGGTCCTGTCGCCGAGTGCGATGGTCTGTCCGTCCGACAGCGATAGATCAACGTTCCTTATAGCTTCCGCTTCACTCGTGTAACACGCAAACTGCGCGCCGCTCAGCTTCTTCACCGCGGCGTTGCCCTCGATATGATCGCCGTCACCATGGGTATTATAGACGGTCGTGATTTCCTGTGGTGACCTGCCGATTTCTTCGAGGAACGGGAGGAGGTATTCCTCCGGCGTGTTTGCATATCCGGTGTCGACAAGGCCAAGGCTGTCTGCACCCACTACTACCGTGATTCCGCAAAACCATCCCGGCCGTGTCGGATGCTGTACATAGTACAGATCGTCTTCGATCTTATGAACGTTTTCCATGCTTCCCTCCTGGAGCAAGCGGCGCGAGAAAATGCAGTACCGGAAATGTCACCCGATGGTTGCCTTGAGAACCCGGAAGACATTTTCGCCGAGGATTTTGCGAATGTCCGCCGGCTTATATCCGCGTTTGGCCAATCCCTCGGTAATCAGCGGCACCTGGGTCGCGTCCTCAAGAAGGGTCCCGCCGCCGTCGAAATCGCTTCCGAGGCCGACAACATCAATACCGGCAACCTCAACGGCGTGATCGATGTGATCGACTAAACGCGCGATTGTGGGGTCTTTCGCGTCTATGAAAAACGGCACGTAACTCATCCCGATAAATCCGCCGTTTTCGGACAAGGCTTTCAGCTGACGATCATCCAAGTTCCGGGGATGATCGCACAGCGACCGGCAGTTGCCGTGGCTGAACGCCACGGGCTTACTTGATACCTCCAGAGCGTGGTAGAAGCCGCCCGGGCTGACGTGGGCGAGGTCCACCAGCATTCCCAGCTCGTTCATCGCCTGAATAAGCTTTTCGCCGAAGCGGGTGAGGCCTACTCCGTCCCTGGCCTCCATGCAGCCATCGGCGGCCACACTGCTGACGTTGTGGGTGAGCCCGATGGAGCGCACGCCGAGTCTGTACAGCATACCGAGCACGTTGAGACTCCCTTCGGTGCAATCGGCATTTTCGATGGCCATCAACACGGCGGGGACACCGTGTTCCTTGGCCTTCACGATGTCCGTGCTCGATTTTATGATGGCTGCTTCTCTGTTCGCTTCAGCAAAATCATCGAGAAGATAGCCGAAACCGTCGAGGGCGTATGCGAGGCTGTTCTTTCTGGGAATTGTGACGTCGACCGCAAAAAAACCGGCGTCTATTCCGCCCTCCTTCATGGTCCCCGCGTTGAGCTGGATATTCGCAGCGCCCGGGCGTCTGCCGCCTGTTCCACGCAAAAATTCAATCGTTCCTTTCCATGGCGGGGTACGTTGACCGCCGAAGAAGCTCAAATTGCCGCGCATCACGTAAGCGACGATCGAGTCCGCGTGAGTGTCTATGACCAAAGCGTCACTGTGGAGCTCCCGCCACTGGCTGCTGCCGGTTTCAGTCACTACGGACCTCCTTGCCCGCTACGCGGGCGGATTCTGCTGGAAAAGA
>JAFGHN010000259.1 GCA_016930115.1 Spirochaetales bacterium
CTCGAACACTTTGCGAGATATCTTTCGATACATCTGCTGCCTTACGGCGGAAGGTGTAACGTGATACGTTTCGGTACGGTAAAAACCCCCTCTTTCGATGCGATTTTTGGAGAAGATTTCTTCAAATTTGCAGAACACGAAGGCGTTACCGGAAAACTCATTCTCAAACCCGAAGATTGCGGGAAGGCAGTCCTCGCCTTGTGCAGCGGTTTGCTCGACGCCGTGAACGGTCAGACGATAACGGTTGATTACGGCCTGCCTTTTCAGGATAATCTCATGATGCGTTATCTGAGAATGAAAGATAAGGAAAATTGTAACTAGCGTTTAAGGAGTTAAGCCATGACAAAAGACCAGATCATCGAAGTAATCAAACAAAACATCGTCGACAATCTTGACGACGTTAAGTACGAAGAGATCGACCCTCAAAAGACGATGAAGGACTACGGCGCGAACAGCCTTGATATGATTGAGGTAGTCTCCTGCTCAATGAGGGAGTTGAAGATCAAGATTCCCAGAACCGAGCTCGCGGACATCAAGAACATAGACGAGCTCGCAGATAAGTTCTTTGAGTATGCCGAAAAGAACTAGGCCGTAGCACCAATGCCAAATATCCTTGATTTCAGCCTTGCCGATTTCTTCTACAACGACAATCCCGATGTGCTTTCGCCGCCGGAGGATTTTGAAGAGTGGATAAACCACCCCCGTGTGCGCGAAAGCTTCAGATTTTTCGAACAACAGCTTCTTGAGGCTCCCAGGAGCGGCTCGAGAGTATGGAGTGGTGTCGACGGTGAAAAAAGGGACATCATCAACCTTACCTCCTATAACTACCTCGGCCTTTCGACACACCCGGAAGTGATACAGGCGTCAAAAGACGCGCTCGACAAATACGGGTTGAGCGCTTCAGGAGCGCCGCTTCTATCGGGGACGTTTGATCTTCACGTCGAGCTGGCCCGAAAGCTGGCGCAGTTCAAGCTCCAGGAAGACTGCATCCTTTACTCAAGCGGTCTTGGCGGCAATATGGGAGCAATGCAGGGGATTCTCCGTAAAGGAGATGTTCTGATCCTCGACGAAAAGAGCCACAAGAGCATGGTAGACGGCGGCACTCTCTCCGGTGCCAAGATGTTTTTTTTCGACCACAACGATATGGATTCTCTTGAACAGAAACTCCAACAGGCGAAGGGCAAGAGAACACTCGTAGCCGTTGAGGGTGTTTATTCGATGGACGGAGATCTTGTCAAATTGCCGGAGGTTGTATCGCTGTGCGAAGGATACAACGCGGGGCTGTACGTGGACGAAGCCCACTCTACCCTCATTTTTGGAGAAAACGGCCGGGGTATCGGCGAACATTTCGGGATGGAGAAGAAAGTCGGGGTGTCCTTCGGCACCCTCAGCAAGGCGTTCGGGGGTGTCGGCGGTTTCGTGTGTTCAAACGCCAAACTCATCCGCTATCTGAAGGGCTATTCTTCGCCCTGGAATTTCTCCTGCGCCCCCTCTCCCGCGGTTGTCGGCGGCCTGCTCAAGGCGCTTGAAGTCGCCACGAGAGACTCCTCCCTGCGCGATCAATTGTGGAAAAACGTCAGGTATCTTACCGACGGTCTCAAGTCGATGAACCTCGACCTGGGCGGTACCCAATCGCAGGTGATTCCGATAATCATCGGTTCGTCAGGGGAAAAACTGATGCAGTTCGCCGCTGAGCTGCAGCGCCGCGGGCTCTTCCTGCAGCCGGTGGATTTTCCTGCGGTACCCGCGAACTCGCGAAGATTCAGGATTTCAGGTTCCTCCCAGCTGACAAAGGAACAGATGGACAGTGCGCTGAATATCATCGAGGACGTCATCGTCAAAGGTTTGCGCACCGGCAGTTAGGTGTTCAGTGGACTACCAGAAGCTCATAAAGGAGTACAGGAAAAAGCCGCTCTTTGACAGCAGAGAGCTTCCAGTCAGACTCTCCTGCGACAGGAGTTCAATCGAGAAGATAATTCCCCAACGCGAACCGATTCTTCTTGTTGACGCCGTGACCGGTCTCGATCTTGAAAGAGGCGCCGTTTCGGGTTTTCGGAAAATCGACCCGGCCGACCCGGTCTTCAAAGGCCATTTTCCGGATTACCCTGTCTATCCCGGAAGTTATACCCTTGAAATGATCGGGCAACTCTCACTCTGCCTGTACTATTTTCTCGAAGGCAACACCACCAACGTCACCGACGACGCCGTTCCGGTCTCCGCCCGGGCAACCCGTATTCTCGGCGCATACTTTCTCGAGCCGATACTACCGGGCGCCACCGTCGACCTGCTCGCTTGCAAGATCGATTACTCAGGCTACCTTGCTACAGGCGTCGGGCAGGCCATTGTCGACGGCAGGGTTTGCTGCGTTTCTGTCGGCGAGGTGGCGATTCTCTGATTCTCTGTTCGCTTTCAGCCGTCAAACCTGGAAAGAATAATCGCGGCATTCTGTCCACCGAACCCGAATCCGTTTGACAGGATATGCCGGGGCTTCATCTCAACGGGTCCGTTTTTGATCACGTTGAATTTGATTTTGGGGTCCTGGTTGAACTGATTTATCGTCTCGTGAACCACTCCCTCTTCGAATGCCATGATCGCCGCCACGGCTTCAACACCGCCGGCAGCGCCAAGCAGATGCCCAGTCATCGATTTTGTGCTGTGCACGGGAACTTTTGTTGCGTAAGAGCCGAAGGTTTGTTCAACAGCAAGATATTCCGACATGTCGCCAAGCACTGTTGAGGTGGCATGGCAGTTGATAACGTCTATCGCCTCCGGCTCCAACGAGGCACATTCCAGGGCCGTTCTAATCGTCTGCGCCGCCCCCCGGGCCGCCGGATGCGGCGCCACCAGATCGTGCGCATCACAGCTGAAACCGAATCCTGTGAGCTCACAATAGATCCGTGCGCCGCGCTTCTTTGCATGGTCAAGGGATTCAAGGCAAAGTACCCCCGCCCCTTCCCCAAGCACAAAGCCGTCCCGGTCCCTGTCAAACGGTCTTGATGCGGTTTCAGGGGAGTCATTCCTCTCAGACAAGGCGAATATGTTCCCGAAAGCGCACAGACCGCTTCTGTTGACCGGAGCTTCCGCTCCTCCCGCAAAAACGGCATCGGCCATGCCCATTTTTATCATCATCGCCGCGATCCCAAAGGCGTGATTGCTGGTTGCGCACGCGGAACTGACGGCAAAGGAAGGGCCTTGCAGCCCCCATACCTGGGCAAAGAAACCGGAGCCGGTATTCGGTATCGAGTTGATAATGTAAAAAGGCGATGTGGAGTGCATTCCGGTTTTCACAATCCGCTCTACGTTGGCCAGATTTGTGTCGACTCCGCCGTCTCCGGTCCCTATCAACGTCCCGTACCGCTCGGGTGTCTTTTCGATCTCGAGCCCCGAATCCCTGAGCGCCTGGGTCCCGGCGATGTAGCCGTAGATGACGTACCTGTCCAAACGTTTCGCCATCTTCTTCTCTTTGAAATACTCGGTCGGGTCAGGCGGGTCCACTTCGCCGGCTATTTTGACCCCGTAGTTGTCAATTTCGACGTTTTGTATCAACCGTACACCGCTTTTGCCGATCTTCAGGTTGTCCCAGAACTCGCGCACCGTGTTTCCCAGAGGGTTCACGGTGCCAATTCCCGTAACGACGACTCTTACGTTGTTAAAGTCTTTGATCATAATATCAATTTATTACCATTAATTGCGTTTGCGGTCTATCTGCGCCGTCGTCAGTTGACTGCTCCTGGTGTAAAATAGTACCGGTATGTCTATGGGTGGTCAACGTGTCATCGGTTTCAATCTGCGGTGAAGGTGTCACCGGCGTTTTCAGCGCCGGCGGCCCGCTCTTGCTTCTGGCGGATCGTGACAGATTGTCGCCACATTTGCCGCAAGCGGTGATGGAAGAGATATTGACGGCGGATGAAATTTCCTATCTCGCGCAACCGCTTCACCGCAATACCCGATCGCGGTACACCATCGGCCGTGCCCTGCTCAGGCTGGTCATAACATACTTCACAGAAATGAGGGTTCCGGACAGATTGTTCAAGAACGGAATGAGTGGCCCTCCCCTTGATATTGCACACCGCGACGGAGTTACCGTGTCATTCAGCGTTTCACACTCGGGCAACCACACTCTTATCGCATTGTGTAACGGCGAGCCCCTTGGCGTTGATATCGAAACGCGGCGGCCGCTTAAAGAGCCGCTTCAGACGGCCGCCTACGCGTTCTCAACTGAAGAGAGCGAATGGCTGAAGACCCTGGACCCTGACATCGTCGACACCGGTTTCTTCCGCCTCTGGACGAGAAAAGAAGCCGTGGTGAAACGTTACAGGGGAACCGTGGCCCACGATATGCACCGGTTTACGGTTCCTCTCGAAATCTCCGCCGGCGTATTCACCATATACCCGCAGCTCGCGGGCAATTCTGGACCCCTGGGCTTGATAGATTACACTTTCGATGATCGGGTCTTCGGCGCACTCTGTTGCCGGAAAGCTGAGGATCGCGTTGCTGTCTATTCAATCGGCACCGATTTCGTCAACGATTGCCTTCATCGCTTCCGGCATCTTGTGTAAAAGAAGATATGAATCAGCGTATGTCCCTGTCGTACATGCGGTAAGTCTTGTACAGTTTCATTCCCAGGTGCTCGAGAATCTGTATCATCATCGAATTGCTCTCCAGTATCCACGAAAGCTCGGCCCTTCTGTAGCCTTTCTTGTACCCGGCTTCCATCGATTGCACGTACAGGGCGATGTCTATTCCCCGGTTCCTGTAAGGTTCCAGGACGCCGAGCACCGGCATCCGCGCGAAATCGATTTTGTTGCGTGAACGCAGCAGTTTGATTATGCCGAACGGGAGGAGCCGCCCTTTGATAGGCTTGAGCGCCTGGTTGAAATCCTTGAACGAAAGCGCCAGGCCCACCGGCTTGCCTTCGTATTCGGCAACAAAGGTGACATCCGGGTCAGCTGCAAGCTTGAGCTCGCCGGCAAAGTGATCAAACTCCTCATCAGTCATCGGAACCGCACCCCAGTTCTTCGAAAGCGCCTCGTTGTAGATAAACTTAAGGTTTTCTATCTCCGACTTGAGGTTCTTCATCTTCACGCCGCGGAAGCTCAATTTCGGGTCTCTCATCGCCCGTTGGGCGATATGCCTGAATCGTTCGGGCGACTGTTCGGTCACCCTGAAATAGAATGCATAAAAATCTTGTACTTTCTTGAATCCGACGTCCGTTATGAGCCTCGCGTAGTAAGGAGGGTTATACGACATGCCGACCACCGGTGGTGAGTTAAACCCGTCAACCAGAAGGCCGATAGGATCACCGTTCACCGAAAAGCTCGCCGGACCGCGCATTGTTTCAAGACCTTTTTCCCGGAGCCAATTACCCGCCCGCAAGAAAAGGCCATCGGCTGCTTCCTGGTCGTCTTCACATTCAAAAAAGCCGAAAAATCCCACCTTCTCGTTGTGGTATTCTACGTGCTTGTTGTTTTCATGGGCCGTGATACGGCCGACAATTCTCCCGTCACGCATTGCGACAAAAGGTTGCACTTGAGAATGCAGGTAATAGGGATGTTTCCGCGGATTGAATTTTTCCAGGTAGTCGACGATGAGGGGAGCGACCCAGTTCGGGTCATCACGATAGATATCGTAGTGAAACTTGATGAATCGCTTTACTTGCTTTTTGTTGCGCAGATCCACGGGGACTATCTCAAGACCGTTGCTTTCGCGATTACTGCTCATACTTCCTCACCTTTTTCGATTTGTTCGCTACCGCGGTGTTCAGCCCGCTGTCAAATGTAGAGGCTCGCATTGCAGTTGTCAATCGAACAATCGCGGATTGTCCCGCTTGTACGCAGCCGCCGCCTTTTCCAATCCCTGCCGCCAATCCACTTCGGGTACATATCCAAGGAGTGTCTTCGCCTTGCCGGTGCTGAAGTGGAAATTGTAGCTCAATTGTTGGGCGAGATATCTCGAGATCAACGGTTCCTTGTTTATCCCGAGCACCTTGTAGACGAAATCGAGTATCCCGCCCGCAAACATCGCCAGCGCCGGTGAAATATTGATCCATGGCGGTTTGACGCCCATAATGGCGGCTGCTGCAAGAACCGCCTCTTTGAGGGTCACGGTGTCGTTGCCGGCTATATCGAAAATCTCTCCGCTGGGGATTTCAGCCTGGAGAGCGAGCCTTACGGCCTTTACGAAGTCGTCAATATACACCAGACAGCTGTACACATCGAACCCGCCGATCATGGGCAACGAGTTCGATACAAGAAGATCAAAAACGGGCTTAAGCGTCGTGGTATCTCTCGGTCCGTACACGAATCCCGGCCGCAGGATGACCGTTTGCATCGACGCGCATTTGTAGCCGGAAACGATATTCTCAGCCGCTTTTTTCGTTTTTTGGTAATTGGTGATCAACTTGTAGTAGGGGCCGTTCTCCGTGGAAGACAGGTGTTCTCCAAAACCATGGACCGCCATGGAGCTTAGGTATACAAATCGCCGGCAACCGGCACCCGAAGCAGCCTGCAAGAGCCGACGCGTGGCCTCCACATTGATCCTGTCAAACATCCGCCGTGGCCCGGTGGTCGTCACTTTCGCGGCCGTATGAATCACTGCCTCGATTCCTTCCAGCAGCTTGCCGCCACGGTCGTTTTCGAAGCTTTCGACCAGATCGGCTCTCACGAGCTCGACGCCTGCCGCGGCGGCCTGGCGAAGCTCTTCCGGCGGATCAGCCCGTCTGTATTGGGCTCTGATCCGGTATCCGTCGGCCACAAGTGCTTTTGTGATATTTCTTCCGACAAAACCGGATGCGCCGGTTACAAGAATACGTTCCATAATCCGTCCACCTCTATCCTGCGCGCAGCACAATAGCAAGGTCAAGAAAGATGCCCGCCGCGGCGTGAAAAAGAAGCACCGGAGCGATCGATTTTGTTTTCACTGTTACCCAGGCGGCGGCAAATCCAAGGAAAACGGCTCCAACGCTTTCGGCCGCCGGGTGCCCGATGTGGAGCAACGCTGAAGGTATAACTTGAATACTGGCAATAAAGAGGGTCTTTCCGTCGGTCGTCGCATTGTCGATTGATTCATCGAGCAACGAGAAAATCAGTACCCCGCGAAAAAGAAGCTCCCACGGCAGGTAGTAGAAAAAGAAATACGCGCCAAGATGCGCCAGAAACGGCCATGCGCCGTATTGGGCGACTCTCTCGGCAAGACCGCTGTCATACGGATAGTATTCCGCAAGCGCGGGAGAAGAAGCGCCGGCTAATCCGACGATACCCCCCGCAACCAATGCGGCTGCGAGCCAGGCCGGCGCGAAACGCAGTCGCGGTTTTCTGACGCCAAGATCGCGTAACCTGTACCCGCTGATTCTTGCCGCGAGTCCCGGCAGCGCTCCAAGCAAGAGGAAAGCAAGGGCGAAACGCTGAACGTACATTTCGACGTTTTCACCCCACCCGGTACGTATTCCCGCTTGTGCCGCCAGACTTGATTGACTTACCGGCGGGGTGAGGTATATATACCCAATCATGCCAAAAACGGCCGCGGCGAGTATAAGCAGTCTACGTTCCAAAAGAATTTTCTTCATAGTCTTCAGAAATGTATACTATCCCAGAGAGGTGACTTGTTGAACCGGGACAGGATCATCCGTGGCTACTTCGCAGGAAAGGTTGTCTGGATAACCGGTGCATCTTCCGGAATCGGGAAAGCTATGGCGGTCGCTTGTGCACATGCGGGAGCCCGACTCATCATCTCGGCGCGACGCCCGATGGAGCTCGAGGAGCTTGCCCGTACTCTCCGAAACGCCGAGAAACAGACCGATGTGTCGGTGCTCACGCTTGACGTCACCGAACACAAACTGATCGGGAAAAAAGTTGAGCAGGCGGCCGCAATCTATGGACGTATCGACATCCTGATAAACAATGCGGGGATAAGCCAGAGAAGCCTGGTCAGGGATCTGACATACGAGGCGGCCCAGGCGATCATCCAGACCGACCTCCTCGGCGTAATCGACCTGACATTAGCTGTCTTGAAGTTCATGTACAGAGATCGATGTGGCCATATAGCGGTGACCTCGAGCGTCATGGGGAAGATGAGCACCCCGTACCGGAGCGTATACTGCGCAGCCAAATCCGGGCTGCACGGTTTCTTCTCAAGCCTTGCTGCGGAAGGGAAAAACGACAATATCTCTGTGACGATCATCGTGCCGGGGCGTGTGCACACCGATATATCCGTCAATGCGCTGACCGGTGGCGGGCAACGTCAAGGTATCATGGACAGCGGTATTGCAGGCGGTATGTCTGCGGAGAAAGCCGCAAGGTTAGCTCTCGCCGCGATTGCACGACGAAAATTCGAGTACTATTTCGCACTCACGCCGCTTCTCCGCGCCGGGCTTTTTCTCAACAGGTTTGTTCCGTTCTTGTATAGAAAGCTTATTTCGAAAATCAAGGTTACGTGATTATCCCTGCGAACGGACTGCTGACGCACACTCCGCGCGGGCGCAGTGTTTCCCGTCGCAATTATGCCGGATTCTCAGAGAATATCGTGCAGGTCTTCAATTTCGGTCAGATTTCTGAGTTTCGCGATTGCCTTTTCTTGTATCTGTCTTACACGCTCACGGGTAATGCCCAGAAGACTGCCGGTCTCCTGGAGTGTGCATGGTCCCTCGCCCATCAGCCCGTACCGCAGTTGAATGATCTTCATCTCCCTCGCGGTCAGCTGTTGAAGCACGTTCTCAATGGTTTCGTGCAGCGCAATACCAAAGGCGGTTTCAAAGGGTTGTTCGGATTTCTCGTCCCTGATGAGTTCAGCTAATCTCGTCGTCTCGCCCGGATCAACTGTCGCGTCAAGCGAAGCAGTATCCTGGGAAATGGTGCTAATTTCCTCTACTTTTCGTCTACTCAAGTTCATGTACGAAGCGATTTCTTCCACGCTCGGATCTCTTCCAAATTCCTGGGTGAGGTGTTTTGCCACAAAGTAGCATTTCTTAATGGTGTTGAGCATGTGTACCGGTATTCGGATTACACGCCCTTTGTCAGCCAAAGACTTTATTATCGCCTGACGAATCCACCAGGTCCCGTAGGTGGAAAAACGGCACCCTCGTGAATAGTCAAATCTTTCGACAGCTTCAATCAAACCGATATTGCCCTCATCTATCAAGTCAAGCAACGACATTCCCCGGTATTGATACTTCTTGGCGATCGCCACCACCAAACGGAGATTAGCGCGAATGAGAACGTTTTTCAGTTTTGCCAGAAGCGATTGCAGTTCCGATAGACGCTTGATGTCACCTTTGTTTTCTGACGGCGATTTCCGAAGACGATCAACTTCATCCCGTGTCTTTCGTATTTTTTCACCAAGCTCATATTCTTCTTTCGCCGTTAACAACGGGTATCTGGATATTTGTTTCAGGTAGATGGACAGAGGATCCAAGTCCGTGCTGTTACCATTCTTCACGGATTCACTCATCTACATCTGATAGAACGGCCATCGAACCGATAGCCTGTGATCGGAAATACTACGTTCTTTCCGTTCTCTTTTCAACCTCGCGGCGCCACTGACGGGTCTACCAGCTTACCGTCTCTGTAAACTGAGAAAAGCAACTTTGCCTCTCCGGTATGAGGATTAACGCCTAATTCGGCTATTTTTGTTCCCGCGCTGATTCTTTCGCCGTATTTTACCGTTGTGTCCGCAAGGCCGGAATAAAGATACAGATAGTTGGAAGATGACTCGATGATTATTACATTTCCAAAAACCGGACTTGTGGAATTCCAGACGACCTCTCCACTCGCGATAGAGACAACTGCATCGCCCTGGCTTCCGAATATCTCTGTACCCGATATTTTCCCCGTCTTGCTCGTACGCACGCCATCCACAGGCCAGAATGGCACTCCGTCGTACGTTTGATCACCGACGGATACGCGCGTTTCCTCCGTCCCGGAAATAGCCTTCTCTTTTTGCTCCGTTCCCGGCGACTCGTTCTCTACTCTCGGTAATACGAGCACGTCTCCAGCGCGGATCTCGTCGTTTTCCAGACTGTTGAGCTCTCTGATCTTGGCAACAGACGTCCCGTTCTCACGGGCAATCCTCCAGAGGTTATCACCTTTGCGGACGATGTAAAGCTGCGGTACTATCAGTCTCATCCCGACGCGGAGCGTTCTTTCATCATTTATCCCGTTGGCTTCCTTCAGCGCTTCCACCGACACGTCATATTTTTGAGATATCGACCAGAGTGTATCATTTTCTGCAACAACGTAATCGGAACTTTCCGTTTTTGCGTCCAACGCGACCAATAAAAAAATAATGCAGAAATATCGCCCCGCTCTCATAATTTGTACTCTGATCTTCGGTCGTAGCCATTATAAACTTGAAACTACGGGAAACCCAGGGCCTAACCTTCATGCACGCCGCTCGCGCCGCGCCTTCGCGTTCAAATCCACTACCCAAGAAAAAGGCGTCTCATTGGAACATCCAATTCGACGCCTTTAGTCGGGC
>JAFGHN010000260.1 GCA_016930115.1 Spirochaetales bacterium
CTTGCCGATCTCTACTACCGGGAGGAAGATTTCGAAAAGGCGAGAAAGACCTATCAGATACTCGTCGAACTGTGCGCCACAAACAAAGAGCTCGATGAGTTTGAGATAACCCTCCGTTTCGCTGTCTCTGCCCTTCGTACAAAAAAAATGAAAGAAGCATATAAGAGCCTGGTAATCGCGAGGTCGTTAAACCAGGAAGGATTCGAGGTCAATTACAATCTGGGTTATCTGGAATTCTTGCGAAAGAATTACGAGAAATCCGCGCCACTGCTTGCACAGGCACGTGAATACCAGCCGGAGCATCCGGAAACTCTGAAGTATCTTGGTTTGAGCCGGTTCAAACTCAACGAGTTTGATGACGCTGTCAGCAATCTGAAGCTGTCGGTAGACCTGAATCCGGACGACAAGGAAACGATGTTCGCCCTGGGGCAGTGCTACTATGAGCAGGGAGAGCAGGACCGGGCTGTGCAGATACTTACCCATCTGCGGGCGGACCCGGAAATCGGATCAGCCGCGGCGCTTTACGCCGGTACGATCCACCTGAAGATGCGCCAGTACGATGAGGCGGTCAGCGATTTTGAAATCGGGCTCAAGCACGAAGGAATCAAAGAAGACGTGCTGCTTGAACTGAAGTACCGACTGGCGGCGGCCTATATCGAGAAAAAAAACGTCCCCGAGGCGATTCGACTGTACAAGGAAATCGAAAAAATAAATCCCAACTTCAAAGACGTGGCGGCTCAAAACGCAAAGTACCAGGAGCTGTCGCTTAACCGAAACCTGCAAACCTTTCTCCTGGGAAGTGTCTCCGAGTTCGTTGCGCTCTGCAGAAAGCTGTGCGAGACCTTTTATCCGGATGGCGATGTCAAGGTAATCGACATCTCGGTGCAGAAAAGCGAATCCGCCGACCTGCTCGCCGAAGTACATACGGCGCGATGGGAGGATTTGGTTCTCTTCCGTTATGTGCGCACATCGAGCCAAACCGGCGATCTCACCCTGCGGGAGATGTACGCCAGGATGAAAGAGCTCAAGGCAGGGAGGGGATTCTGCATCAGCGCCGGCGGGTTCACGGAAACCGCGCAGTCTTTTGTCGAGGCACGTCTCATCGACCTGGTGGAAAAAGATACCCTCGTCAGGAAACTGAATACTCTCGCCGCTTCTTCCGACGCCTGATGTTTCTCAGCACGTATTTTCTAAACGCGGCAAACCGTGAAGAGGCCTCAGGGCTCCACGCTTGACCACCGTAAGCAAGTCCCATGAGCGTGCCGATCATTGTGTCTATCAACGGGTCACCGGGCTCATCCGACCCTTCGCCCTGTGTATCGATTTGTGTATCGATTGTCCCGATGCGTTTTTTCAGATTTTCTGCCCAGAGGACCCATCCGGTCTTCACGGGCCGTGGAACTCCTTTCCGCTCGAGCCGCCGCGACAGTCTCCTCATTCCAAAGTAGAGCCTTCCCTCTTCATCGGCGATGTATCGGATTGACGGATAGGCAAAGCGGACCGAAAAGACCACGAGCAGCGCAGCACCGGCTATTGAGCCGAGCACAACGAGCGACAACTTCACGGGGACGGTCTTCCGTCCTTCCCGATGGCGGCTCCCATCGGCCTCGACGATGCTCCCCCCGATAAGCCCCTCGAGCTGTCTGGTAGTGGCCGGATCAAGATCTATCCCCAGGTTAAACAGCCACTCGTTCCCGGTGATGGTGTAGTTGGCAGCGTTCGCCGCGGGGGTGGCTTCCCAGTTTATCCATCCGCTTCCCTCGAGCCACACCTCCGGCCATGCATGGGCGGATAGTCCGGTCACCGTTGCCGTCGTCTCGCCCGGGGGAATCCTTGCGAGAAACCCGGTAGCGTATCTCGCAGGGACACCTGAAAGCCGTGCAAGAAGAATAAAGCTTGTGGCAAAATGGACGCAGTAGCCTGTCGACCTCTCGAACAGGAAGGAATACGCAAAGTCGGCCGCCCGGGTGTCCGTCCGGTCGTAGGCATACTCATCGACATCGATGCTGTAGGTATAATTGTAGGCGAGGAAAGCCTCTATTCTGGCGAGTATTTCGATCTTGGAGACGGTGTCCCGGCTCAATCCCCGTGCGATCTCCCGAAGCGCTTCCGGGAGGTCTTCCGGTATCTGCAGATAGCTCTCCCTTGCATCGGTTTTCAGGATTTCCGGTTCAAGCTCCCCCGGGAAATACTGCTCAAGGTGTATCTTCTCCCCGTCTCTGAACGGGCCGGAAAGCTCGAAACCGGTTGCCATGGTCCCGCCCTTGAGTAACGGCTGGCTGCTTTCAAGGTATATCTTTTTGGTGTTCAACGTGTGGGGAAGGTAGAAAAAACTCCTTCCGGCCATGGAGAGCGTCAGCGCTTCATCCGGCACTTCGCCGTCGGATGAAAGGAAATCGACCAAAGACGCCCTGACGGGTTGCGTTTTCTGAAAATACCCGGACATTGACCAGGAACTCCCGTTGTAACTGTCGAACACCCTCGTCCGCAGGTACAGCGTCTGTCCGGAAGGGCCTTCAACTTCAAAGAGCGGGGTGTCAATCAGGTGAGGGCGTGAGCCGAGCTTGCTTTCATCAAAGCTCATCCCGTAGCCGGGAACAGCATAGAGAAGCGGGAACCGCGGGAACAC
>JAFGHN010000261.1 GCA_016930115.1 Spirochaetales bacterium
CCCGCCTTGGTGATGATTGGTTTTTTATCCCGCAGACAGTCTACGTTGGCGGATGGCTCCAGAGCATGCCGGATATCCTGGGGATAGCGCTTGATGCAAACACGAAAGTGCGTAATGACGCGATTTCATTTATTCTGACCTGGAATGACAGCTATATGGATCTCGACGGTTTTCTGACTTTTCCTGATGGTAGCGGAATAGGCAATGGTTTTGAGGGCAGCCATGACCCTCCGACAAGTATTGAGTTTACGGATCCTTACTCCCTTCCACCCGTAGGATCAGTCGGCTTCACCCCCGATATAACGGCACGCGAGATAATCGGTCCTCTTAATTATTTCGACTTTTCGGCTATCGCATCACTCAATACAGTCTCGGAAGTTTTGGATGAAGGTGCAGATGATAGACCCGCCGTTGAGCTTGATAGAGACGAACAAAGCGGCGCCGGCCCGGAGGTAATCACCGTAAGAACGCTGCCGTTCTGGCCCTCAACCTATGCAAGCGCAGCTTACTTAAATCCGTCAGATCCGTCTAATGCTGACACGATGCTTCCGAGCACGGTAGATGGTATTTCGGTTGCCTGGACCTGGATAGGCGTGATGGAATACTACGTGGACGGATGGAACGCGGCGGACTCAGGCGCATCAAGAGTGAGCGGCGATGACCATCTCATCTCCGTAGACGGCGGCGGGGCCGATGCGGTGTTGCACATCGTGCAGGGCGATGATCTGTTGGGAGTTTTCAGAGTTCCGGAGTACGCCAACATTAGAACGGCGAGCCTTGTCAAAGTTAATTTGTTTGTTGGTTACCTTGCGAGCCTGGGCAAATACGTGTCTTACTTTCAATTCGTACCGGACATACAAATAGTTGACTATAACGACGGCCTGGGGATCATGAGTGCTGAAACCGCGCCGGCCGTCTTTGGTGTATTTGGCGCAGCAAGATAATGTTACACAAGAGAAAAGGAGTAATCAGATGAAAGTCAAAAGGATCGCCATTGCGCTGCTGGTGTTCTTCGTCGCCGGCGTAACGGTGTTTGCTCAGACCGGGACCTCCGGTTCCGGCCGTTCCGGAAGCGGCCGCTATGTTCTTACGATCGAATCAAACGTCCGCGGCGCCCAGGTGTTTGTCAACGCGGTGCTTCAGAAAGGCGTAGCCCCAATGCAGCTCACCCTTGCGGCCGGCTCGTACAGCATTACCGTCAGGGCCAACGGTTACCGGGATTATACCGCCAACGTCAATCTAACGAGAGACGTGACCCTGAACGCCAATCTTCAGCCTATCACCTACACGCTGACCGTCACCTCGAGCATCAGAGAATCCACGGTCTCCGTCGACGGCCAGGCCCGCGGCCGTGCGCCGGTGCGTCTCAGTCTCCCGCAGGGCAACTACACGGTCAAGGTCGAGGCGTCCGGTCATCACCCGTTTGTACAGCTAGTCAACGTGACTAGCGATTTCACGGTCAACGCCCAGCTTCAGCCGGTGACTTTCAGGCTCAATGTCACGTCAAATGTCCAGGGCGCTGATGTCTATCTCGGCGGCAGCGCGGTGGGAAAAGCACCGCTCCAGATTGAGGTTACCCCGGGAACATACGTGCTCCTGGTATCCGCTCCCGGTTACGGTGAGTTCACCCAGGTCATCAATATGCAGGAGAATTTCAACATAAACGTCAATCTGCGCAAACAGATAGCGACCGTTACTCTCTCGATACCTCAAGCCTTTTTGAACCCGGCCGAAAAAGATCCCTTCCGCCTCTTCACGCTCTACGTGGACGGGAGGAGGATTGCCGGTTCGCTTTCGCAGCCTTTTGAAGTAGAAGCCGGGCAGCGTTCGATAAGAGTCGAAACAGGAGGCATCGTTTTCAATGCGGTGTACGTGATCGAGCCGGGAAAAGAGTATGTGCTTGAATTGAATCCGGTGCTCCTCTTGAGCCCGGTGCCGGAAATAAAGCCGGTTCCCGGTCCCGCCCGATAGAACAGTGCAATGACAGGCTGCCGGCAAACCCATCATGCAACCGGCCGGCTGTCTTTCAATCGGCGAAAGGCCGCCCCCACCAGGGCGGCCTTTTTTCTCGGGATCCCGGGGAAGTTGGTGAGTTCTCCCGGTCTTCTGAAGTAGCGCCGGCCGTTCCGGCAGGATAGAAAGGAAATTGCCGATGCCCGGCACATTGAACAAAAGGAAACACTTCTCCCTTCTCGTCAAACCAACATCGGCGGACTGCAACCTCCGGTGTTCCTACTGTTTCTATCTCGGCCATAGCGCTCTGTATCCGGAAAGCCGCCGGCACCGGATGTCCGGTGAAGTTCTCGAGCGAATGATAGAAAGTTACATGCAGACGGAGCAGGATACCTACACTTTTGGCTGGCAGGGAGGAGAACCGACCCTCATGGGTGTCGAGTTTTTCAAGAGAGCTGTTGAGCTGCAAAAACGGTATGCCCGGCCCGGCGCGGTTGTGTCCAACGGCCTGCAAACCAACGCGACACTGATTGACGACGATCTTGCGGCGCATCTTTCGGAATACAACTATCTGGTGGGAGTCAGCATCGACGGTCCCGCCGAACTCCACGACGTATATCGAAAAAATACCGCGGGTGAAGGCAGCCACGCATCGGTAATGAAGGGGATAGACGCACTGAACAGGCACAAGGTTCCGTACAACGCCCTTGTGCTTGTCAGTTCCGCAAACGTGGCGTACCCGGAGAAAGTGTACAATTACCTGAAAAGCATCGGGATCTACTACCATCAGTATATCCCCTGCGTCGAGTTCGACGGGAACGGGAACCCGCTCCCCTACACCATAACAGGCGAGCAATGGGGTGTATTCCTCAACGGTCTGTTCGATTGTTGGATAGGGAACGATACCAGGGTAGTCTCGATACGGGATTTTGACTCGATACTGCACCATCTTGTTCACGGCGGATACACCATGTGCGTCCAGGGCGGCTGCTGCGACCA
>JAFGHN010000262.1 GCA_016930115.1 Spirochaetales bacterium
GAAGAGGCGAGGGCAAGCCAGGAGGAGTTTTCAGGTAAACTCATCGTCGTCGGCGGAAAGGAAATACACCGCGGTATAACAGGAATTCTCGCGTCGCGATTGGCGAAGTATTTTCATGCTCCTGCGATCGTCATAGCGATACTCGACGGAAGGGCCGTCGGTTCCGCCCGGAGTGTGAGTGGAATGCATATCAAAAAATTTCTCGACAGGATGGCCGACCTTTTTATCGATTACGGCGGTCATGATTTCGCTGCAGGTTTCAGCTTCGAGCTTGGCAGGTATGAAGAGTTCCTCGTGAAAGTACGTCAGATTGTTCCGGCCATGAAAGAAAGCGAAGAGCAATCGGCCCTCGAGATTGATGCCGAGCTTCCCGAGAAATACATGACGCCGTCGCTTCGTAACATTATCGATCTGTTCAAGCCGTACGGGGAAGGAAATCCGCCGCTTACGTTTGTGGCTCGTAACGCCTTCATAGCGGAACTCAAGTTCATCGGAAAGAAGGAGCAGAACCACGTCAAGATGCTCGTTGAGACAGGGAGCACGAAATGGCCGGCCGTTTTCTGGAACGCGGCGGAGCGCGTCGGTCGCGACTTCTCCCTCAATGACCGTGTCGACATCGCCTTCCGGTTAAGCGTGAATACCTACCAGAACCAGGAGACGCTGCAGATGAACGTGTTGGACATAGCAAAATGAATCGATTTCGCAATCTCTTTGTCGCGTTCACCCTCTGCTGCGTCTCGGTCTCGTGGGTGTTCCCCGATATTCGGAGCCGGGACGAATGTGTTCCGGGGGGATACCTGACGGTTACGGTTACAGGGTTTGACCCTTCCGATGTTGCTCTTGTGCAACTGGTCGACGACTGCGGTGAAGTCTCTTCTCAGAACGTGCTGTTTCCCCTGCCGGACGGTGCGGAAAATGAGTTTTGTACCGTTATCGGCGTCCCTGAATCACTGCGAGAAGGAACCTATATCGTCGCGGTCATCGGCGAAGACGGTTCGCTTACGGAAGCCCGCGTCGTGGCAGCGGTTGGGCGGGAGTTTCGCAGTGAAACAATACGCCTCAACGAGTCGATGTCGGAGCTTCGCCGGACTGAAAACGAACAAAGGATCAGGGAAGCGGAACAACTTCGCGAGTTGATCAATCGCCGTAATGTCGACGCGCTCCATCACTTTGGCCCTTTCAGCTTTCCCGTTGAAGAGGCGATATCCACGTCGTATTTCGGCGACAGAAGGTTGTTCGTCTACGCAGACGACCGTGCGGACAGGTCGGTGCATACCGGAATTGATCTCGCCGCACCGGTGGGAACACCCGTCAGAAGCTCGGGAAAAGGCGTGGTGGTTTTCGCAGGCGACCGGCTTATCTCGGGAAACACCGTGGTTGTTGAGCACCTGCCGGGGGTATTCACGTTGTACTATCATCTTGACCGCATCGACGTGAAGCAGGGGCAGTATCTGACTGAAGACAGCATTCTCGGCACGGTGGGTTGCACCGGGCTTGCGACGGGGCCGCATCTGCATTGGGAGTTCCGTATCGGCGGTGTGGGAGTGGACCCGGAAATCATGATCGAGTTCGGTTTTTAGGCGGCTTGACAAAGCCGTTCTTATGTAGCAAATTTCATCTCTGCATGAAAGGGGGTGATTTTTATCGCTGAGATCAGAATAGACGAAGGCGAGCCGCTGGAAAAGGCGCTCAAGCGGTTCAAACGCATGGTCGAGAAAGAGGGCATTATTCGTGAGTGGAAGAAACGAGAGTATTTCGAAAAACCGTCGACAATCAAGAACCGCAAGAAAAAAGCCTTCGAGCGCAAGCTGTTGAAGAAGCAGCGGAAGGTCCAGTCCAATAAGCGTTATTAAGAAGACCTGCAGTTTACAAATTCGGGAAAGAGGCTTGTTTTCAGCCTCTTTTTTTTGGTCTACACCAAGCGCGTTGCTCCCGGGGCAAGCATCTGTGTGCATCGGGCCGACGCGCGGCCTTAAACGCATTGACAGTCTATCATTAGCAACATATAAAGAAGTCAAATTTTCTTTCGTTGAGGTGTCAATTATGAAGAGGAAGCTGAACTTTTATCCGGGACCTTCTACTCTCCCGTTGTCGGTTCTCGAAGAGTTGAGGGATACCCTCGTCGAGTATCATGGAGAAGGCCTTTCACTCCTGGAGGCAAGCCATAGAGGGGGGATATACGAGAAAGTCCATACCGATGCGGTTTCATTGATACGCGAGCTTCTTGAAGTCCCTGCGGAATTTTCGATTCTTTTTCTTGGCGGCGGGGCGACGCTGCAATTCGCCATGGTGCCGCTGAATCTGCTCTCCGGGGGCAAGTCCTGTGATTTTGTCGTGAGCGGATCCTGGGCGAAAAAAGCGCTTGAGGACGCTCAGAAAATCGGAACCGTGAATATACTCTATGACGGAGCATCCGAGAAGTACTCGAATCTGCCGGACACGGTAACTTGCAGCGCCAAGGCTTCTTACCTCAACATCACCTCGAACGAAACTATAGACGGCGTCCAATGGCCGTCGCTTCCTGACAGTGGGAACGTGCCTCTTGTGGTGGATATGTCGAGCGATATCATGAGCAGGCGGTTTTCCTTCGGGAATGTGGGTGTGGTGTACGCCGGGGCTCAGAAGAATTTGGGCCCGGCCGGAGTGACGGTGGTCATCATCCGGAAAGATATCGTCGACTCGTCGCCGGCAGAGTTGCCCGCATACTTGAGCTACGCCGTGCACGCAAAACAGAACTCTCTGTACAACACGCCTCCGTCGTTCAGCATCTATGCGTTGAAGCTTGTTCTTGAATATATCAAGCGCGAAGGCGGCCTAAAAAACATCGAAAAGCTCGCAACGAAGAAATCATCGCTTATCTATGATGCCATCGATTCAAGCGGCGGTTTCTACAAGTGCAAAGTCAGCAAGGGAAAAAG
The DNA here is from genome assembly GCA_016930115.1 of Spirochaetales bacterium. Lineage (GTDB taxonomy): Bacteria > Spirochaetota > Spirochaetia > ARS1246 > ARS1246 > JAFGHN01. The sequence goes on from JAFGHN010000262.1 coordinate 2,919, forward strand.
ATCGAAGATGAATGTTGTTTTCAACCTGCCGACCGAGGATCTGGAAAAGCAATTCTTGAAAGAAGCCGCGGGGCAAGACATGCTTGGGCTTCCGGGCCACCGGAGTGTCGGCGGGTGCCGTGCCTCTCTCTACAACGCGGTGCCGGTTGAGTGGGCCGAAACGCTCGCATCTTTCATGCGCGAATTTGCCTCCAAGAACGGATAAGGAAGGGGAGAAATGAATATACCCGAACATCTTAAGTATACGAAATCGCACGAATGGGTACGTCTTGAGGGTGATACTGCCTACGTCGGTATCACCGATTATGCACAGCACAGCCTTGGCGACATTGTGTACGTGGAGCTGCCCGACGTCGGAACGAAGGTTGGGGCGGATGAAGAGCTTACCACCATAGAGTCGGTAAAGGCGGCGGAGCCGATCTACAGCCCTCTTGCAGGAAGCATCGCAGCGGTAAATGAGGAGCTCAACGACAAGCCGGAAATCATCAACGAAAAACCTTACGAAGCCTTCATTTTTGCAGTCAAACTGGAGGACAAGGCTGCCTGCGATACGCTGATGAATGCCAAAGAGTACGGCGAGCTGGTTGAAGCCGAGGGGGATGATTAGGCGTGAGCGGTATTCCATATCTTCCTCATTCGGCCGAGGACAGGAGGCGCATACTTGACGCGATAGGCGCCGGGTCCGTACAAGATCTGTTCTCTGATATTCCCCCTGAGATAGCGCTGCAAAGAAGCCTCGACCTTCCCGACCACCTTTCGGAGTTCGAGGTGTACAGGAAATTGAAGGCTGCGGCGGACAAGAACGTGCGCGGTGTGTCGTTTCTTGGTGGTGGAGTGTACGATCATCTTATCCCGGCGGTCGTCCCCTTTGTGATGTCGAGGAGTGAGTTCATCACCGCCTACACGCCCTACCAGGCTGAAATGTCGCAGGGGATACTCCAGGCGATGTACGAATACCAGACACTTATGTGCGCGCTCACGGGGCTGGAGGTTTCCAACGCTTCCCTCTATGACGGTGCGACCGCGGCGGCTGAAGCCTGCGCGATGGCCCTCAACAGCGTTCGCGGCGCCGGTCGGCTGCTCTACTCTTCAACGCTCTTCCCGCAGACAATCGAGGTATTGAAGACGTATTTCTCAAACATCGATGTCGATCTTGAGTGCGTACAACCGGCAGCGGGTTCGGGAGCTCTCACGCTGGACGCAGTCCAACCGCGGCTTGGCAAGGATGTGGCCGGGATCATCGTGCAATCCCCCAACCGATACGGCTGTGTGGAGGACTACTCGGGATTTGCTGAGGCGCTACACAACTTCGGCGCAAATCTGATTATCTC
>JAFGHN010000263.1 GCA_016930115.1 Spirochaetales bacterium
CCCAGCTCAGGCTCTTCGATTCCGAGCCCCTCGCTTTCCAGGAGCTCAAGAACGGCAACGCCCACGCGATGGTTTCGTCGGCGCCTTTCCCGGGGCACCGGGCGGCGGAGTATCCCGAGGAGCTCTACCTGCCCGTGACCGGAACCTTTACCTTTGAGCCTATCGGCTTTGCTCTGCCGAAGGGCGATCTCGATCTCCTCAACTACTTCAATAGCTGGATCACCGTTGTCGATGCAGAAGGATGGCTTGCAGAAAGAAAACACTACTGGTTCGAGACGCTGGACTGGAAGGACCAGATCGAGTAAGCCGGCTTTTACATGCTTCTTCCCGCCGGCCGCGTCAAAAAGAGAGTAACCTGGCTCGATGGTGTTCTCCTCATCATAATCGCCGCCGGAGCCGTTTATCTCGTTCACCGGGTACGGACCCGCCTCAACTACAGTTGGAACTGGTCGATTATCGGGAAGTACATGGTCAGGCGTAACGAAAACGGCAGAATCGTACCGAATCTGCTCCTGGAAGGCCTTCTCACCACCTTACGGTTATCGATCTGGTCGTCGGTCCTCGCAATGGTGATCGGTACGATCGCCGCTGTCTTGAGGCTTCGGAAGAGTGTTTTCTTCAGGTTTTTCGGGAGAATCTACGTCGAGCTGGTAAGGAATATTCCGCCGCTGGTGCTGGTTTTTATCTTTTATTTCTTCATCGGAAACCAGATCATGTCCGCGTTGCGGATCGAATCACTAGTCGCGCGCGCAGGCCCCGGCACGGAGCAGGTCCTGCGCGTCTTGTTCGCAGACCCGCGCCGGTTATCCGAGTTTTTCTCCGCGGTCCTCACACTGGGCATCTATGAAGGCGCCTACATGAGCGAAATCATACGGGCGGGTATCGAATCGGTGCCGAAGGGACAGTGGGAGGCGGGATACTCCCTCGGGTTGGGCGAAATCGACAGGTACCGCTATGTCATTCTCCCGCAGGCGCTGAGAAACATCCTTCCCGCCCTTGCGGGGCAGTTCATTTCGGCGATCAAAGACTCGGCAATCGTGGCGGTCATATCGGTTCAGGAGCTCACTTTCCAGGGACTCGAGCTCATGTCGACAACCTACCGGACCTTTGAAATCTGGATCACGATTATCGCACTCTACCTGGTGCTCACCGGGACGCTTTCCGCTGTTGCGAGGAGGGTGGAGCTCCGGTTGGCGCGGAAGGGATAAGACGATACGGACAGCCGCTGTACGCGGGCTGCGCGGCACCGCGGCCGGCCGGGCCGCGGTTGCCCTGCGACGGTGACCGGCCGAGCCTGAGCCGACTGACGCCGCGGGCCGGCGGCGAAACCGTTCAGCCCGATGCGCTCTCGCCGACAAACCCGTGCTTCCAGTGCCACACGACTTTTGAATAATCATCCGGAAAGGGATTTTCGCGTTCGAAATCGGGAAGCCAGATGGACTCGTGCTCAGGCTCCTGGATAAATCCGTCTTCGATTCCGAGATCCTCGAGCATGCCGATGACGGAGTAGTATTCGGTGTCTTCGATCGTACGGCCCGGCGGCGTGATCAGGCCGGCAGCACCGTCACGCGAACCGGCCGCCGCACCCCCGTCATCCGGCCGGTCACTTGCCCGCCGGGCCGCGGCGCCGGGAAGCGGGAGATACTGAAACATGACCGACAGCAGCGCCCGGCCTGACAGATTCTCTGCAAACCACGCAAGCACCCGCCGGGTACTTTCAAGATAGCCGGGAAGCACGAGATGCCTGACGATTGTCCCCTTCACCAGCATTCCATTTGCATCAAAATCAGGCTTGCCGGCGGCCGCCATCCTCAGGATGGCGGCTGTCGCGGCGGCGGGATAATCCGGCGCCCTGAACAGACGTGCGGCAAGATCGGTATCGAGAGTCTTGAGATCCGGCAAATGGACGTCTGTAAACGTTTTTATGAGGTTGAGACCAATCTCGTTTTCGTAACCTGAGCTGTTCCACAGCACCGGCAGTGACATGCCTTGCGCGCGCGCGCGTTTGAGAGCTTCGATAATCGCCGGCAAAAAGTGCGTGCCGGTTACGAGGTTCAGGTTTTCCGCGCCCGCGCGCTGCAACGCGGCGAATATGCCTGCAAGTTCCGGAACATCAACCTCACGCCCGATCCCCCCGCGGCTTATGCCGTGGTTCTGGCAGAAGGAGCATTTGAGGGTGCAACCCGAGAAAAACACGGCACCCGACCCGCCTGAGCCGCAGAGCGGCGGCTCCTCACCCCGGTGCAACGTCGCCACGGCGAGCCGTGGATTGGGGCCCTCACCGCAGAAGCCCAGACGACCGGCAAGCCTGTCAGCAGCACATTTCCTGGGGCAGAGCATACATCCGCTGAGCAATTTGTCGACGTTCACAATAAGTACATATCGGTGCCGGGAATTCAGGTCAAGATGCAAGCACGGCAGTTGAAGAAATCGCAAGCATCAGCATCTTACAAGGTGCTTTTCTCCATATTCGATTCTTACAAATTTGCGTATGAAGGCAAAAGGGGATAGAATTGTTGTTAGTGGAAAATTGTACTCACCGCTCTCTGTCCTAGTGTGTTTAAAATCTCTACGGAGAAAGGAATGATGAAACCGAGCCACGTTCATAGGATGAACGTTATTTGTGTGGTCACCGCCTTCCTGATTACATTTCTTCTCACCACATGTATGCCGATGATCGACGACAACCTCATGCTGATTGTGTCGGATGAACTACCACCTTTGTTGGCAATTACATCTCCTGGTTACGGTACACCGTACGTATCGGAAATGGCAATCGAGGGAACGGTTATCGACTCATCGGTCGAAGAGAAGGATGGGAAAGGCGCCCTCGCCGCTTTGGTGTTGTCTTTTCTCGATAACGAGTCGTTTAA
>JAFGHN010000264.1 GCA_016930115.1 Spirochaetales bacterium
ACCCGCGGGAAGATGCATGGCTATATGCGGATGTACTGGGGGAAAAAAATCATCGAGTGGTCAAAGGACGTTGAAACGGCGCATAGGACGATGGTGTATCTGAACAACAAGTACTTCCTCGACGGGAGGGACATAAACGGCTACACCGGAATCGCGTGGTGTTTCGGCAAGCACGACAGACCGTGGCGGGAGCGCGAAATCTTCGGCAAGATCAGATATATGAACGACCGCGGGCTCGAACGCAAGTTCGACATCCAGCGATACGTTTCAACCTTCGGGACTCAAGAGTGAGGAGTCCCGTGCGTAGTGCGGCGGCGGGACCGGTATTCGCGCTCGCGGTGTTCTTTGTCGCGGCGTCTTTGTCCGCGCAGATTCCCGAGCAAAAGCCCGGCACCTTCATCGTGGCGACGTTCAACATCCGCCAGTTTTCCGACAGGTCGAGGAATGATGATGAGCTCAAGGCGATCTGTGCAATGTTGAGCATGTTCGATTTTATCGCGTTGCAGGAAGTCAAGGATCAGGACATTCTCGACAGGACGATACGCATGCTCTACGACCAGTTTGGTGCGGATTACGGCTATGTTGCTTCCGGGCGCGTCGGGAGGGGAAGCCATTACGAGCTCTACGCTTTTCTCTTCAGGAAGAGCACGGTGGATTTCGCCGGCATCGAAGGTTCGATACCGGATCCTGTGGATTACTTCATCCGGGAACCGTACTACGCGCGTTTCAAGGCGGCGGAGTTCGATTTCTACGCGATTGCAGTGTACCTGTTGTACGGGGATAAAAAATCCGACCGGCTGCAGGAGGCGTCGTTGCTCGACAACGTGTATGCCTATGTCCAACAGCTCGACGGTGAAAACGACGTTCTCCTGGCGGGTGACTTCAATCTGAGCCCCGACGATCCTTACCTCGAGGAACTGCGCCACATCGAAGGGATGCGTTACGTCAACGACAAACCTACGACCCTGGGTGAGAGGCTGTACGACAACATCTGGTTCCAGAGCCAGCACACGAGAGAGTTTATCGAAACCGGGGTTTTACGGTTTGACGAGGATTTCTTTGACAACGATGATAAGGCGGCGTCACTTGCCGTGTCGGATCACCGGCCCCTCTGGGCGCGGTTTGATACGACATCCGATGACGACGAGTAATCCCGATGCGCTTGCGCTATGCCCGGCAAATCCATATCATGCAGTGCAAACCGTTTCACCGGCTCGAACAAGGAGGCAAATATGATAAAGCTTGAAATAAAAAATCACCACGATACGTATACGGTAAATCCTTCAAAGATTATCGCCCTCGGGCTCAACTACCGGGACCATATTGCGGAAAGCCGGTCGGTCAAGGTGAGGGGCTTTGATCCTGTTGAACCCGAAGAACCGATTATTTTTGCCAAAACCCCCAACTGTCTTATCGCCCCGGGAGAGCCGATTGTCATACCTTCGTTCATCGATGAATACGGCTTTGAAGACCCCCGGGTTGACCACGAAGCCGAGCTCGCCTTCATCATCGGTACCAAATGCAAGAATGTCCCGGAGGACGGCGCCATGGAGGTGATCTATGGTTTCACCTGTATGAACGACGTAAGCCAGCGCAACATTCAAACCGGAGACCGTTCAGGCTGGTTCAGAGGAAAGTCCTTTGATACTTTCGGGCCGATTGGTCCGGTTATTGTTCTCAAGGATGAAATCGGCGATCCGCAGAATCTGTCCATACAATGCAGGCTCAACGGGAAAACCGTGCAGAGCTCCAACACAAAGATGATGATTTTCGATATCCGGACCACCGTCGCGTTTGTATCGAAGAACTTCACCCTCTATCCGGGGGATATCATCACTACCGGAACACCCAGCGGTGTGAGCAAGATCGCCCACGGAGATGTGGTGGAAGTAGAAATCGAAAACATCGGCATCCTCAGCAATCCTGTCGTGGAGGAAGGGAAAATCCGTTGATGGAGCTTTCCCGATTCGGCAGGAAGATTACAGCCAAGACCGGTATTCTCTCGCTGATGGAGGATCTGGGGAAGGCGGTCGCCGGCACCAAACGGTATTATATGCTCGGCGGTGGGAATCCCGCCCTCATCCCCGAGGTGTGTGATCTGTGGCGCCGGAGAATGCGGGAAATTCTCGATAACGGCGATCAGTTCGAAAAAATGATCGGCCGGTACGACACCTCCAAAGGCAATCAGCCCTTTCTGGAGGCCCTCGCCGGGCTGCTGTCCCGTGAGTACGGCTGGGATATCTCTCCGCGAAATATCGCGGTGACAAACGGAAGCCAGACGGCGTTTTACTTTCTGATCAACATGTTCTGCGGAACATATCCCGACGGATCGAGGAAGAAAATCCTCTTTCCCATAAGCCCGGAATACATCGGTTACGCCGATCAGAGCATTGAAGAAGACTCGTTTGTTTCGTGCATCCCGATGATCGAACAGATCGACACGACGACTTTCAAGTACCACATCGATTTTTCAAAGCTTGATTCGGTTGATAATGTGGGGGCCGTCTGTGTTTCACGCCCCACGAATCCCACAGGCAACGTGCTTACAGGGGACGAGCTCACCCGCCTGTCGGCTTTCGCCGATTCAAGAAAAGTTCCGCTGTTGGTCGACAACGCCTATGGCCTGCCGTTTCCAGGAATCATCTTCGAGGACGCACAGCCGTTTTGGGACAAACATGTCGTTCTGAGTATGAGCCTCTCGAAAATCGGGCTGCCATCCGTAAGAAACGGGATTGTCGTCGCCGCGGAAGAGGTCATAGAGGCGCTATCGGCTTCAAACGCGGTCTTGAGCCTCGCCACGGGAAACATCGGGCAGGTGATCATGGAACCGTTCATCGCCTCCGGAGAGATCATCGATCTATGCAAAGACGTGATCACGCCGTATTACAGGACAAGGGCATACCGCACGATCGAATGGATTTCAGAGGCGCTTGACGGTGTATGCGAATATTCGATCCACAAGGCTCAAGGCGCGCTGTTTCTCTGGCTCTGGTTCAAGAATCTTCCGGTCACGACCGGCGAGCTTTATTACCGGTTGAAAGAGCGGGATGTTCTCGTCATTCCCGGCCGTCATTTTTTCTTTGGTCTGGCCGAAGAGTGGAAGCACCGCGACGAATGCATCCGCATCAACTATGCGGGTCATGAAGCCGAGGTCAGGGAGGGCATCGTCCGTATCGGCGAAGTGGTAAAGGAACTCTCATGAGGATACTTCTCGTAAACGATGACGGCATACATTCGCCGGGAATCGCCGTACTTAAGGAAGGATTATCCGGGAATCACGAAGTGTGGGTCTGCGCGCCGGACCGGGAGAAGAGTGGTTCCTCCAATTCGATCACCTTTTCCGAAGCGGTACGCACCGCCTTGGTTTCCGATCGCACGCTTGCGGTGTCCGGCACACCCGCCGATTGCGTGCTGGTCGCCGCGCGGGATTTTCTGCCCGCGCCGCCGGATCTCGTCATTTCAGGTATCAACATCGGTCCGAACCTGGGCGCCGATATCGTCTACTCAGGCACCGCGGGAGCGGCGAGACAGGCGGTTTTTCTCGGGATACCCGGAGTGGCGCTCTCCATCGATACCTTCGCTCCGCCCTATTATTTCGATATCGCCGTTGATTTCGTTTCCCGCAATGCCGAAGATTTCGCGTCACTCTGGCACAATTCCGGCGACAGGTCCCACTTTTTGAATATCAACTTTCCCAATGTCGAGCGTTTCGAAGGATCGGTGGTGGTCGCACCGCCGGCAAAGCTCGTTCATGAGAACAGGATGGTCTCTTTCACTTCACCGCGCGGGGAAACCTACGGTTTTTATGAAGGAAACAAGCGCATCGGGATCTCCGATGGGGCGCCCGCGGATATCGATCATCTCGCCCGCGGGAATATCGTCGTAAGCCCGGTCAAGGTCTATCCCGAACTCAGCGAAATATCGCGGCTCTATGCCGCGCACACCTTCCGGACAAACACCCGGCGCGGCT
>JAFGHN010000265.1 GCA_016930115.1 Spirochaetales bacterium
CGCCAAGAAAGTGAGCGGCTTTTTCGCCCCATTCCACAACTGTGAGACCCGTACCACCGGAGAGCTCGTCAAATCCAAGAAGCTCCAACTCCTCGTCCTGGTCAATTCTATAGAGATCGATATGGGTGAGGGAAAGGGTCCCCTGGTATTCCGATGCGATAGTATAGCTCGGGCTCACCACTGACGCAGTGATGCCCAGAGCCTGTGCAATCCCTTTGACCAACACGGTCTTACCGGAGCCCAGTGGTCCTGAAAGGATAACGACGGCGCTTGGTTCGAGCGAGCCGCCAAGCAGCTGTCCTATTCGTCCGGTCTCTTCCGGACTTGTCGAAACAATTGTGACTTCCGCCATAGTTGCCGAATGGTATGAAAAATGGCGGTTTTTATCAATGAACGAAGTCGTAGACAAAGGAGTTGATATTGTTAAGATTCGATCGGGAAAGCTTGGTGAACATCACGTGCATGACCTGCCCTTCCGTTTCGTCTTTGTGTGCGTTGACAACTTTCCCGTATGACGAGACGGGATTCCCTCTGAAAGTTTCAAAATCCACCTTTATGAGCGCCCCCGTCGCCAACCCTCGGGTCGCACGGATGCTGCAGCCGCCGGCCGAGACTTCTATGACCGTGCCAAGAGAGCCGCGTTTGGTTTCAACGAAAGCTTTCTTGGTCTGGTTCTTACCTGAACCGGCGGTAATGATCCGCACGGGATAGAAGTAGCAGGGGCGGTCGAGTTCCCGCCGCCTGTACTGGCGCTGTTTGGCTTTTGTAATCTTGTTCGAATGCTGGAGAAAAGCGGCGGCCGAGCCTTTCAGGGTATTGTAACCGGTGATCTTGGATTCGAAGGAGTAGCCTTCACCGTTGCCTTTCCAGAAGAATACCGTCAGCGGCGACCATTTGCGCCATCTGACCTGTGCCCCGGTCTCATCCACCGGTACTTCAACCGCAACGGCATCCCGGAGTACCGAAAGCACCCTGCTCTTGAACTGAGCGCCGGATTCCGTGGTCAAAGCTACGTTTTGGTTTATCTGCAGTTGTCTTGAATTGCTGAAGCCGCCGCTGCGCTCGCTGTTCCGCTCAACTATCTGCTTTATCCGGTACAGAGTCAGTTTCTGCGCTTCTTTTGTCTGGTCCTGCGAAACCTGCTCGTCTATTCCCTGGATGGCCTTCTTCAGATACATGTCGAGCTGGGGAGAGTTTGTAAGCAGTGAGTAAGGGTTGCGCACTTTGTAACGATCTATGACAAACTCGAGAGCCTTTATTTGGACCTTTGACAAGCCCAGGCGGGCCGCTCTTCGTTTGAATGTACCTTTTCTGAACTTGCCGGTACCGCCGGCCTTTTTCGTTGCGGCGCGTCTGTTTGTGATGATGCCGACCACGATGAGGGCGGCGAACAGCGCAGCGACCAGTATCACTGCGACAATTATCGTTGTTCTGTCTGCTGATTGAACCAGGTTTGTGTTGAAGCCTGTCTGAAGCGGGTACATCACAACACCCCGCTCTGTTGAAGAGTCTCTATCAGGGAATCAAGTCTCGGGGCTATCTCGTATTCAAGCAGGTCACCCACAAGCACCGTGTCCCCCGTCTCAATCGCCTGTGAAAGCTCGCGCAAAAATCCGTTAAGCTCCCCGGCGAACGCACCCGCGGCCACGCGGTCGATTTCAAGCACAGCCAGATTGATGAGCCCCTGGTTTCCCAGGTTGCCGGTCAGCCGGAGCAGTTTCTCGGCCATTTCTATGAGCCTGACAAGTTGCCGAATCGCTTCCGCGTCTTTTCCGGTCTGCAGAAGCATCGAAATGTCACCGGTTTTGCTCAGAGTGCCTTTCAGCGCCGGTACCGACGCGCGAAGCTCGCCCGCCGGGTCAGAGAGCTCACGCAGCCTTGAATTGAGCACGATCATAAGGTCCGAAACGAAAGTGAGAAACTCGTCGAAATGCCCGCGGGAGATGTCCCCGTCCGGGATACCCGTGGCGGCCGCAAGTCTGCTGAACTGAGATCCAAAGGTACCCGATCCCGATTTCTCAAGGAATAGCGCGTCATCTATCATCTGCGAAACGTCATCCACCGCCCGCAGCAGGTCGGCCACCACGGGAGACTCCGGATCCCCGTCCTGCTTGATAAGATCGAGATACTGTATCGCCGCCGTCAGTTTGTCGATGGCAAGATCAGTCGGATGGAGAGCGGTGATCTCGAGGGATGTGATTTCGTCCAGCGGATCATCCTGCCACTCGAGGCGTGAGCGTAAGGCGAGGTCGACTCTGTCCTTTCTGATAGCGGTCACCGCAAAACCGTTGGCGGCAAGCCATTCCCGAATCCCATCCACAACCTCACCTAAGGCCTTTTCGCTCTCGAGGGTGTAGTCCACAACTTCATTGTTAATGCGTATCTCCACGAAGCATCCTTTTCAGTCCACGGACCATCGAAACTGCGTTAGTCCGTGTTGTCCCTGTTAAAATTATCGATTTGCCGGGAGCTTTGCTCAAGCGAGTTCAACGACGCCTCCATGAGGGCAAAATCACGCCGGTATTCCCGTTCTTTTTTTTCGAGCTTCTCCTGCTCGGTCTCTATTCTGGTAGAGGTTCTTGCTATCCTGCCGTCGATGGTGTCTATACGGCTGGTGATAAGTCCTCCGGTTTCAACGTACGGCCGGATATAGGCATCCACGAGGTAGGCGACCCCCGAATCAACGACGAGATCTGAATCAGAATCCCGCCCAAAGAGCTCTTTTACCGCCGGAAGCATCGATTGAAGAGCCTGGTCCAGGGTATCCTCATCTATCTGCAGATAGCCGCGCAGCCGGTTTCGATCGAGCGAACCTGTGCGTGACCCGATAGCATTTGTCGAAATACCGATCTGATCAAGCAACGACAGCTCTCTCCCCAAGGATGTCTCATAGGGGTTCATCAGTATCGTCTGCAGTCGCGATTTCATCTGCATGACGGTGATGTCGCCCTGAAGCAGGCCGAGGCGTTCCCTGGCATCGGCTTTCTCCGAGTCCGAGAGGTACGTTATTTCCTCAATGATATCTTCGCTGCGTCCGGTCAATATGTTGAGCTCCGCCATGAGCTCGTCGTAATACCCCACGAATTCTATGACGGCGTTCTTTATGGATTCCAAATCAGGTTTGATGGCAAGCTCCACCGGCTTCTCCGCTGCCCTGCGCAGGTTCAGCACCACTCCCGGGAGAAGGTCATCGATGGCGTTCGTGTCTCTCCGCACTTCGATGCCTTCGATCTCAATCCGCGCATCGGAGGCGGTCTCCACCGGTTTCACCGGGGTGTAATCTCCGCGGGAGTCCGGATCGAAAATGACCAGCTCTTTTATGTGGATCTCCCGGTGGGTATTCGCGTTTCTGATCTGCAAAGCGCTCATGACATCGATATAATCGGCAAGCGCCACGTCTATCGTCTGCCTGCCGGCTGATTGGCCAATGGGCGGCAACGGGACCGCGAGGGATGTCGCGGAACCGTCGGTCGTTCCCTGGAGGTAAAAGACATTCAGATTGTCGCGTTTTTCAGGGGGCGGGGGAGGGGACCAATCGGGTTCAAGCACTACCGACGGCTCGTTGTGTATTTCTATCCCTTCGTATGCTATCCTCCCCGGCTCTGGGATCGCAGGGCCCGCCGGCCGTTGGGGGGGCGCGTATTCGTAAGGAAAAGTGATCACCTCAAATGAGATCTTCAACCGTAATTTTCCTTCGGGCGCCACCGGGGGCGATACCAAAACCCTCGCTTCCCCATCCGGCGGAAAAATCGCAGTTGTGTTCTCGAAACGGATAACGCTCTCGGATAACGGTAGCCCGAGTCTCGTGAAGCTCGCCGGCTCCATGGCGAAGCGCCTTGATGATGAGTTCGATTCGGTCAATATGCCGCTCTCCAGGGCAAGGGCAAGCGCGTCGCCCTCGAACTTGAGGGTATTGGCCCCGCCGGTCTTCATCGATTCGACGAGCAGCACCTGCGTGGAATCCGAGCTCTTCACCACTCTCGCCCTGACGAGATCTTTGGATCTGTTATTGAGCGCCTCGGCAAAATCGCGAAGAGTGCCGCCGTGATAGGTAAAAGAAACGGTTTTTTCGCCGACGGTGAATGAATAGTCGCCGGCTGAGACTTCGAAGTTTTCCGGAAGATCACCGGACAGAAAACGGTCACGCCCGGCGACCTGTTTTATGACAAAATCGGTGGTTTCCAGCTCGGCCTGCCGGGATGCGGTGGCGGTAAGCAGCGACTCGTCTGACGACGCAGCTACCCGCTCATTGAAGGGGTTTTCGAAACTGAAGAGGGCCCGGGCTGAGTCGCGTGTCTGTGAAAGGTCCCGGTTGACCCGCTGCCACGCGCTTTTTTCCAGTTGGACGGTGTCAAGCTCGGCTTGCATGCGGTCCAACCCCGCACGCTCGGCTTTCATGAGCTCTTCAACCATTTTGTCTGTGTCGTATTTGCTTGCCCCGGGTACTCCCGGGATCGAGAAATCCGACATCTACCACCCTCCCGCTCGAGTGTCGGCGTTGACCAAACGTTGCACAATAAGAACCGGCGCGTACAACCGCTGTGAAGCGATGCGCGCGGCCGGTGCGCCGGTGTGCTGTGTTAACTGTTTGACTAGGTCTACAGGCGTGTCAGCGACATCCACCGTGCTGCCTTGCCGGCGCGCTGCGCATGCTGCACTGTCTCTGCGGGCCCACTACATCCGTCCCCGTCAGATCATTTCGTCGATCAACAACCCGATCGCCTCCCGTATGCGCACGTACAACCGCTGCAACACTTCGGGGGGGATCTCCTTAATTACCTTATCGGTTTTGCTGTCAATGACCTTAACTACAACCTGATCGAGCTCCTCGTTGATCGAAAA
>JAFGHN010000266.1 GCA_016930115.1 Spirochaetales bacterium
GAGCTTTCGCAGGAAATCACGCACGAGCGCGTTGACATCTTCCACCAGGTTGGCTTTCGCCTGAGGATCAAAAAGCGGGTTCCACTTCTCGATCAGTTCCTCCATGGTGTCTTCAAGGGAGGCATTCCCGACAAACTGTATCTTCAGGCTCGCCATTGCTTTTTTCAACGCGAGGGCCCTGGCGTGCGCGGTTGCCGGCTGCTCACCCGAAGAGATTGCTTCAACCTGCGCTGGACGGCTGCGGGGCGGCTCGCCTTCCGCTCCCAGGAGTTTTGTGCCCGCCGAGGCCGTTTTTTCCGTTGTAGGCTTTTTTTTCTTCGTTTTCTTGCCCTGCCTGAGCTGGGCGCCGGACAGAAACTTCTTCAAAAACCCGAAGAGACGATTGATAACCGGCATCGTCTTCCAAAGGGGCAGGCTCATTTTCGCCTGCGCGAAAATCTCGCGCCTGTTAAGCCTCAGGATGTCGTCCATCGGTATAAGCTTGTTCGCGTTTGTATTCAGGATCCTGCTTATTTCCTGGTGAACATCATAATGCGGTTTGGAATCCTGCAGCGTGAGGAAGAGCATCTCGTAGCTCAAGAGAGCACTCAACAGAGGATCTTCGCTTTTCACCCGGGCATCGAGCCCGCGAACGAAATCCTCATCACTCTTCATCTCCTGGGTCTTTTTTATCGCCTCGAGCTGCTTTGCCCACTCGTTGGTATAGACCTTTCTGTATTCGTTTGACGCGTCATGGATCTTCTTGACGGTAAGCGGCAGCAGGACCTCTTTTGCGACGTAGTATTCCTTCCGGTCGGAAGCTTTCAGCCTGAATATTTCGGGCAATGAGGCTGAATCCGCCGGCTTTGTCTTTGTCTCCAGGTACAGGTGCATCTGCTCGCTTGAGTAGTTACGGGTCAGCGGCAACCCCTGGTTGTCCCTGAAGTTGCCGATGTCGGAAACCGTAAAATAGTAGGGTGCCTGCCTCATCCGCCGGTCCAGCATCTTGAGCGCCGCCTCGCTGTCTTTCTTCTTCTGTACGCGGCCCTTGAAGTACACATTGTAGAATCCGAGCATATAGGCGGCCTGGCAGTATGTGTGTTCCCGTTCGAGCTTGTTTGTTTTTTCCCGGTACTCCCTGATGATCGCGTTGGCGAGATGGGTCCAGAACATAAAAGAAAACTCGGTGGGATTATGGATTGTTTCGAGCGCCTGGCTCCGGCCCGAAACCACGCTGTTTATCATATCCTTCAGCCCTTGCTCCTTCGCCCTGAACACGCCGCGCAGCTTGCTCAGCATGTAGAATGCGTTGCGCTGCGTGTTGAGGTAGAGCCGTATCTTCTCCACGCAAAGAGCCAGCAAGGTGTTTTCAATGAGGTCCGAGGGAACGATGATCGGGTTAATGCCTTCCGGGAACATGAACTGCAGGAGATTTGATTCCTCTTCCCCGCCGGCGCCAAGGAGCCTGACAAAGTCCGATTTGATATCGACACTTTGCACGTTGTCTGCCGGTATTTTCAGGTCAATGGTGTTCTGATTCGGAAACGGAATCTCCGGGTCATCGGCGATCTCCTTGTATTTGACCTTCACGAGCTCAGAAAAAAACTCGGGATACACCACCGAACCTATTCTTCCCTGATCATAGATCAGCGTACATTTCTTTGCCTCGGCAAGGTCCTCGAGATGGGTGGAGAGCTGTATTTCCGTATCGGAGGTCAACGTGGCCAGAGACGGTATGTCCGCCTTTTTCTGCTCGCTGTACTTCTGGGAGAATGTTACGAAATCGGCGAAACCAATCACCTGATTCTTGCGCCTGAGTGCAAACGCCCGTAACAACGCAAGCACGTCTTTTTTGTCGGCCATCTGCTCCGAAATACCTCCCTCTAATCCATTTTCAGATAGGTCACAAGCAGGAAAATGAGGAAACCGACCAAACCTACCGTAATAAGCGTGTACGCCCACGCGGGCAGTGACTGTCTGTTTTTCGCCGTTCGCGATTTCTTTCCGGCGGCCTGGGTACCGACATCGATATCCGGGTCAACTTCAACAACTCCAGGGCGGCTGCCGCTGGAGATGGATGTAAGCGAGCTCAAGTACCCGCAGGAGGGGCAACCGTCGGAAAAGAGGCTCGATTTACCCGAAAAACCGCATTCAGGACACTTGACCGCGTCAAACCGGCGGCCACAGGAAGGGCAGCTTTCGGCTTTGAGAGAAACGGCGTTACCGCAGTTTTCACAGTAAAAATGTGGTTCTTTCATGCAGCGCGCTCCAAGATTCAGCGAATCGCATTGTAACAAGTGTAGTACATTCCGCCCTCATCGGGAAGTGCAGATCTATACCTTCCTGATGCCGAGAATCGTCAGATCGTCGTACTGGTCGTCTTCCTTCAGATTCGTGTAATAAACGTATTCAGGGAACTGCTCATCCGGTGTGGGTGACTGAAAATAGCGCGAGTATTCGAGGAAATGTTCCTTCAAGAACTGATCTATGTTGATGTCCACCCGGATCCTGTCACCCGGGCCGGCGGAAGGATCGGGATTGAGCCTGAATACCTTGTCCAGAGCGGCCATTGCGAGCACCGCCTCTTTCACGGTTTTTTGACAACCCGAGAAGTCGAAATTCAACTCCTCACCGGCGATTGGATTATGATACTTCTCGAGCTTGTAGGTGCCACCCTTCATGACGGCGTCAACAAGCGCGTAAATCCGGGGAATACCGAATTCCTCGTTGTCTTCCCCCACCCCGTGGGTTCCGTGGCGTCCGTCTTCGCCGAGGTTTTCCTCCTGACAGGTAATAATCTGGAACTGCTCGTTTCTAAAATACCGTTTGTCCTCCTCAACACCGTCGGTGAAGAGAAGCAGGCAGTCGCCGCTTTTCATCACGTGAGGGATCTGCTTGAAACCGGCGCCCATTTCCACCATGTCCGACGGAAATACACCCGTCGCCGGCGCTTCCGGCAGGCTTTTTGTCACCGTTTTTCCGGCTGCGGCGTCATATATATGAACAAACTTGTCACCAGCGTTACAGAAATACGTGGCACCGGTCTGGATATTCATGATTACCACCAGAAGCGCGGCGAATCGTCCCTGGAATCCCCGCTGCTCGACAAGATCGTTAATCCTGTACACCAGCCTTTCCAAATGAATCCCCTCGCTCTTCATGCTCCAGTTGCGGAAGTAATCGAGGAAGATCGTCGCCACCTCTACCATGATGAGCGAGGCCGGGACTCCCTTGCCGGCGACATCACACTTGATGATGGCGTAATGCTGATCATCCAGTTTCGCGAAATCAAAATAGTCGCCCGAGACACCTTTCGCCCCTTCGTAGTAACCAAAGAACTCGATCTTCTCGGTGAGCTCTTCAGCGGTGGTGAGCTTCCGTTTGCCGTCGGGCGCGAGTTTGAGCGGCGTGAACATCTTCTGGGTATCTTTACCAAGAATGAGGTCCTTGTTGGCCGCGGCCGCTGCGACGAGGCCAACGGTCATCTGGTTCACCGTATCCGCGAGAGCGGCTATTTCGTCGCGAGTCCTGATATCGATGACGTGGCTCCGTAATTCTTCCTTGTCCTCGGTATCGCGGATGACTTCGACGCCCTGCACGAGTTTCCTGATCGGCCTGATGATGATTGACGAGAGAACAAGAGCGCTGGCGATTCCGATACCGACGGCAATGAGCGCAATGATCCCGGTGGCGATAATAAGGCTGCGCGTTGCCGCTTCTATCTGATTAAGGATCTTAACAGTGGAAACCCCAAGGCGCACCATACCGTGAAAGTAGCGATTGTCATTCTGCTGCATGTACACGACCGGTTTATAAAAGACGTAATCGGTATTCTCTCTCGACAGCTTTTGAGCGCTATACTCCGGATAGGTCAAAACGAGGTTCCCGACATCAAGAAGCTCGTTGGTTATCGCATCGCGCCTTTCTTTTATCTGATCGCTCAAGACGTCCACTTCCCGCTGCTGTTCTGCCGTCAGTATGCCAGTTTCCGACGCAAGCGCAATTTCAAGCGCCCTTGCCTGCAATTCATCCACTTCCTCCCGCAACGCCGTTACACGCTGCGAGGCTTCCGTTTCGATTCCCGCCGCAAGCGCTTCAACAAGCGGCGATACATCGTCTTGGAGCCGCGACACACCAAGATTCAACTCCGGCGTATTGATCTTGCGGCCGACTGCCGGATCGTTGGTCGCCCATACGTAATCATAACCCGGCGCACCGTCAATTCCCTCGCCTGTAACGGTGAGGTATTGAGTTTCATCGACACCTTCGGTCAGCCTAGGGAGCAGCACGAGCTGCAGCGCCTGATCAGCCGCATCGGGCAGGTATGTCCGGGCGCCGGAGGCCGCACTCTCGAGCATGAGGCCGGCTTTGTCCTCGAGGCCTTCGGCAAGGAGCTGTTCCTGGTTGCCGGTCATGAGTATCGTCAACGGGAAAGAAACGAGTAACACCGTCGCGATGACCAGCATAATGGTGACCATCGAAAACTTCAGCCGCAGGCCGAATCCCTTCTTTTTCATTTGAGCTATCCTCTGCAATCGCTGCCTTTCGGGCAGCTGTTCTGTCAACAGTTTTCTTACTTCTACTTGGAGCATCCGCCCTTCACGGGCCAGAATGGCTACTCTGTGCAGCGAGAAGACCAGGAGAAACGCCAGAAACGTCATCATGGCGATCGCGGTAATAATATTGAAGGACACCGAATAGCGGCTTCCGGGAGTAAGGTAAATCCGAAGCGGCGTTCTGAACGCGAAATCCCCAAACTTGATCTTTCCCATGGGCTTGACCGCAAGTTCAGCCGGAGCGAAGTGAACGCCTCTCAACGGATGATCAACGCCTACCCAGTAATCGCCCTCTGACAGCCCCTGGAGCACAAGCCCCCGGATAGTCCGGTCATCAACAACCTGATAAGCCCCTGTGTCAAACCTGTACGCGTAATCCCACGGCGGCCCCTGCTTGTCGGAATCGAGTATGATCTGCCTGATGTAGCCGCCCGCGGCGAATCCCCTGCCGAGAATGCTTACCTCGAGTCTTCCTATGTCATCCTCAATTGCCCGGATTGAGGTGATGTAAGTCACCGGCACATATTTGTCGAGCCTAAAGAAAAGCGTCTCCGGCTCTCCCGTATTGCCCACGGTGTCGATGGCGGCTACGCTCAGCGCCCAGAGCCCGTTATCGCGATTCGAAATAGCGGCACGCGGCTCGGTGATATTGATACCCGCAGCCGGCGCCTCGAGGGAGACCGGTGTGAAGCTCGAAACCTGTGTATCGGTAAAGAGCAGCTGAAATCTGTAGCTGTAGCCTGCAATATCGACATCCGGCGGATTCTTCCAGCCGAAGGTGTAGGTGTTTGACACCAGGAACCCTGCGTTGTCCAATTCTGGCTCATCGAATACCACGACACCCGGCGGCGTGGTATCCCTGAACACTGAGAGTCTCGCCGGCTGTGACCAGTTTCCCGCACGGTCTTTCGCCGCTACATGCACGTACCAGGTTCCGTCCTGATCAAGCACGGTTTGGGCATATCTTTCGTTGATACCGTAAGCAACTTCCCGCTCCGGTGCGTCATCGGGATTCTGCGACCAGAGCACGGAAAAGCCCTCCAGCCTCGATGAATCTTCAGGGAGGTTCCAGGTCACGGCGTAGGAATCCTGAGCGTGCCGCCGGCCCGGCGTGAAATTGCTCGCGCTGACCGTGGGCGAGGGCGCGAAACGATCGGGACCCAGAAGTACAATCGATGACTCCTGTTCCCTCCGGTTCTCCCAGAGTATGTACAAATCGCCGTTCAGCACGTACGGAACGGCAAACTGGCTGATCCCCTGCACGCTCTCGCTCAGATCGAAATCATTCCATACAATACCGGTTCGATAGGCAAGCACCACATGATCGGCGCCCCCGCGGTTGTCAAACCAGAGCAGGTATATCCGGTCCTGGTATGCAAAAGCCCGCGGGGCCCTGTGGGATCTGACACTCCGTGTGACAGGCTCCGGCTTCGCGAGGAAACTGCCCTGTGTATCAAGCTCTCCGTAATACACCTGCGGGCGCGGTGAATCGATCCGTCTCTCCCACGTGAGGATGATGCGGTCTTCAAGCGGATAGAGAAAAGGGTTTTCATTATTGAAGGCGCCGGGTATCCGTTCGCTTCCGGAAACGAACTCGCTGAAATCGGTGAGCCGGACCGCCGATGTCCAGCTCTCTCCGCCGTCGTCGCTCATTTTCAGATAGAGCTGATTGCTCTGTCTGTTCAGCTGGGGATCGGAAACCCAAGCTTGAAATACTACATAGTCGCGGTCACCGACCGCAGCGTGGCGCGGGAGGAAGTGCAGTGTTGTTCTGACGGCGGGGTCTTGAACAAACAGCTGCGGCGCCGACCAAGCACTTCCGTCGGCGGATCGCGCATATACGATTCCCGTGGTCTGAACGGGCCTACCGGATACGTCGGTGGTATTTACCTCCTGCGTTGCGAAGAGAAGCAGACCGCCGCCGGAACCGGTATACAGCGTGGGTGCGACCGTCGTCGCATCCATGGCGATTGAAGCGACTTTCTCCATCGCTTCCTCTCCAGGCGGCAATTTATAGACATCTATGAGTTGTTTATCCGATGAAACGGCAAGATAGGCGGTGCCGTCACCACTCGCGGCAAGTGAATAAATCCGTACCTCTTCGCCCACATACGCAAAGGGACCCACCGCCCGGGGGAATTGCCTCCAGCCCGCACCATCGGTGCTGCTTTTGAGGTGAAGATATATCTCACCTTCGTCTTCACCGGTTCTTGAAGATTCCTGCCAGGCCAGGATAACCTCGTTTCCTGTTGACGTAGCCTGAAAGTGCCGGGCGGGCGTCGGGACAAACACCTTGGGGTTGTCCCAGAAAATGCCGGTGCCGAGGGTCTGGCCGTGCACCAGAAAGGAAGACCCCAGGATCAGAACCACGAGGGTCAACGCGCGCCGTAGGCTCATTGCGCGACTCCGAGCGCTCTCTCAACAGAGGACTTTAGATCTACAAGCCCCTTGTAGTTCCTGTTATCTGCGTTACTCCAAAGCCTCCTGATGATGAGCAACGCCTGCTCCGGCCGGCTGTCCCCGACAAGTTTTACAGCCTGCAGGTAGAATTGCATGTCCTCGCTCGATGCCAGCGTCGTCGCAACGGTCCCGCCCTTTTCAGCGTTTATCGTGTTTCGCAATTCCCTGGCGGCGATATAGTTAGGATCAATTACAAGCGCCCTGTTCAACAGGCCCAATGCTTCATCGTAGTTAGTCTTATCACCGCTGCTGTAAAGCCTCAGCGCTTCGTTATAGAGATCGAGGGCCAGATTCCTCGTTTCCACGGTTTGGGGCCGTGCCCGCAGCCCCAGAGTGATTTCCACCTGAAAAATCAGCTGGTCAAGACCGGGATAGTCCGGTTCGAGCTTCTTCACCGTCTGCAATTCGCTGTAAGCGTCCGCCGCGGCGGCGGGTGTGTTTATCGCCGCCCGGGCGTCCTCCACGGTCTGGCGGATATCTCGATTGTACCTGTCTATATCTTCGATCCGCTTGATCCGCCAGTTGAGGAGATTGGCCTCTTCGTTATACGGGTATTGCTGCAACACGATCCGGAGGTTGTTGCTCACGTCTTTCAGCTTTCGCTGTGCCCCCACCGAGTCCCGGGCGGCAAGCAGGGTCTCCGCCTCCTTGTAGTCCGCGAGGGCGTAGTTGAGATACTGTCGCATTTCCCGGTAGAGAGAATCCGTCTCGGGTATATCACGGCCGGTCTGCACCGAAAGAGCCGTTTGGACCAGCGAGAGGTAATACTCAATGTAAAAATCCGGCTCGGGATAGACCGACGCCCATTTCGACTGCGCCTGCAACAGCGAGCTCTCCGCCGTCTCGTATTCCTGCCTGGCGTAGGCTTGCTGTGCGTCTGAGACAAGTTCGTCCACTTCTCGCACAACGATGCGAACCAGGACGTTGTTTATTTCTTCGTTCAACAGCCCGACCCGGGTATCTATATCGGAGGAAAAAGCGTCGTCCTGGCGGTGGGATATAGACTCAAGGGCGGCGTTGCTCGCCTGGGTGAGAAAGCTTCTTGCACCGGTGAAATCCTCCGCGTCTATAGCCTCCTCCGCCGTGTCGATATACTGATACGCCTCGTCACGATACCTGTCGGCAAGCCTGATTTCCTGCTCCGCCAGGGCAATGAGAGCGAGCACCCGGGATTCCAGGTCGGTTATCTCGCCGGATATATCGTCGCCAACGCGAAGTGTGTTCTGCATCCGCCCGTCGGACAGTACGTATTCCTTGTCGTTCCTGAGGTTGGCAAGAACAGTCGAGGCGCTGCGGCTGAGCTCGCGCAGAGTCGACCGCGCGCCGACGAGGACCACCCGCCCCTGGTCCGGATACTTCTTCAGGATCGCCTGGGCCCGCTCTTCCTCAGAGGCGTCGTCAGGCACTTCCTCTCCGGTGACCGTTGTAAGCACCCCTTCCACAAGCCTGCGTCCATTCTCAACGGTGTCACCGACAGGATCGAAATCATC
>JAFGHN010000267.1 GCA_016930115.1 Spirochaetales bacterium
AGAATCAAGCTTGGAATACTCAATTCGCTTCCGTTGTCCGATGAGGAAGGAACGACTGTGGGTGAGATAATCTCCCTCATCGACCAGATAATCAAGGATACTCGATCGTTGATCTTCACTATCAGCTCGCCGTTGTTGTACGATCTAGGGCTGTCTGCGGCACTGGAGAGATTGGCTGAGCAGTTCGATTCGGAGCACGATATCCATTTTCTGTACGATGGGCCGGAGGAAAAACTCGAAATCAATATCGATGTATCGCTGCTTCTCTTTGACGCCGTGAAAGAGCTCTTGATGAACACCGTCAAACACTCAGGCGCCCGATGTGTCCACGTGTCGATGAGGCCGGAAGGAGATCATGTCGTCCTTGCAGTCAGAGACGACGGCACGGGATTTGATCTATACTCTTCGGGCAACGGCGAGAAGCGGTCCGGTGGATACGGCCTCTTCAGCGTCAGAGAACGTCTTGATACCATCGGAGGAAGTTGTGTGGTCAATTCCGGCCCAAGTGGGACGGAGATCGTATTGAGCGCCCCGATGGAAGGGAAGGAGCACCTTGAACATTCGTATTCTCATAGCTGATGATCACAGCATTGTTCGCGAGGGGCTGAAGGCGCTTGTAGAGAAAGAGGAAGGCCTGGAAGTGATCGCGGAAGCGAGCAACGGGTTTGAAGCCCTCCGGCTCGTCGAGAAACATGCCCCTGATATAGTCATCATGGATGTGGCGATGCCCGATCTTAACGGCATAGAGACCACCCGGCAACTCATCGCCAGAGACCCTTCGCTGAAGATCATCGCTCTTTCGATGCATTCCGACAGACGCTTCGTCATCGAGATGCTCAGGGCCGGTGCGATGGCGTTTATGCTCAAGGATTCAGCCTTTGAAGAATTGGTTGTGGCCATCAGGAATGTGCACAAAGGACGCGCTTTCCTGAGCTCGAACATTATGGACGTTGTAGTTTCTGATTACGTGCGAAACCTTGCGGGCACCGATTCGCCGGCTTACACGCAACTTTCAGACAGGGAACGGCAGGTCCTCAAGCTGCTCGCCGAAGGTAAAACAGTAAAAGAAATCGGTTACATTCTGGACGTGAGCGCAAAGACCATCGAGACTCATCGGTTGAACATCCGTGATAAGCTAGGCATCTCGAGTCTTGCCGAGCTTACCAAATTCGCCATACGGGAAGGCATCACCACGCTCGATCTCTGATGGGCGGTCTGTCAGCTGTCGCCGTTACCTTTGCCCGTGCGTAGCCAAAGCAGCGCGGCGTCTTCGTCCCAGAATATGCCGAACTGGACGCCCGCCATCTCACAGAATGCGTTAATCATTCTGCCGATGCCGTAATGGACAGGTTTGTTTACAACCATACAGGTTCGCCGCAACCCTCGCTTCTTCAGCGACTCAAGCTGGGAAGCTACCTGTTTTGCATCGGTTGCGTTGAAATGAAACACCCGAACCTGATTTCTTATGAGAATCGAGACCGGTCCCTGTTCCGTCAGCAGTTTTTCGACGGATTTGAGCGATGCGGTCACATCGTCGCGGTCGAATACACCGGACCATGAGATGTTCACAATACCGTCATGAATATTCGCTGAGGCAGGCACAGCCATTCTCTCCATTCCTCCCTATGTATAGTTTCGAGCGGTGCCGCACGCAATAAGCAAAACCCTGATTCTTGTGTTCGATAAAGCCTAGTTTTGCCGTGTTGACAGGAGGTGAGGATTCCTGCAAACTAATAACAGTTCCGATTATTAGAGGGAGTATCCATATCGACAGGCGGGCGAATTACCGGCGAAGCCGGCAGCGGGAAAGGCTCCTCGAACTGCTCCGGGATACCGGAAAGCACCCTACGGCTGACTGGCTGTACGAGAGGCTGAAAGGCGAGTTTCCTCACTTGAGCCTGGGCACGGTGTACCGGAATCTCACGATCCTGCTGGAGCAAGGGCTCGTAAAAAAAATAGACTTCGGCAGCACCTATGACAGATTTGAGGCCCTCACCAGGCCCCATTATCATTTTGTTTGCGAATCATGCGGTTCGATCAGCGACCTGGAAATACCGGTGGATGAATCGCTTAACGAAAGGGTGAATCGAGAGACGCCTTTCATTGCGCACCGTCATAGGATCGAGTTTTTCGGCATCTGTGACGAGTGCAAGCGTAAGAAGAACGGTTAAGCAGTTGAATGTTTCAAGGATATAGTTAATAATCGTTACGATTAGCAGGAATGGCGCCGCGAGTAGCGCCAAGAAGCATGAGGAGGCTTTTATGGAAAAAAAGAAACTTACAAATGCCGTGGGCGCGCCGGTTGGGGACAACCAGAATGTCCAGACCGCCGGGAAGCGGGGGCCGATGCTCCTGCAGGATGTGTGGTACCTCGAGAAACTGGCGCACTTCGACCGGGAAGTCATACCTGAAAGGCGTATGCACGCCAAGGGTTCCGGCGCCTTTGGAACTTTCACAGTCACCCATGACATTACCAGGTACACCAAGGCAAAAGTGTTCTCTAAGGTGGGTAAAAAGACGGATGTCTTCGCCCGGTTTTCCACCGTCGCCGGCGAACGGGGTGCGGCGGACGCGGAGCGGGATATCCGGGGTTTCGCCGTCAAATTCTACACCGATGAGGGAAACTGGGACCTCGTTGGCAACAACACACCGGTGTTCTTCTTGCGAGATCCCTTGAAATTCCCCGACCTGAACCATGTCGTCAAGAGAGATCCCCGGACAAACATGCGGAGCGCCAAGAACAACTGGGATTTCTGGACAAGCCTGCCCGAGGCGCTCCACCAGGTGACTATCACCATGAGTGAGCGCGGCATCCCGTATTCCTACAGGCACATGAACGGATACGGCAGCCACACCTACAGCCTGATAAACGCCAAAAACGAACGTATCTGGGTGAAGTTCCATTTCAAGACGCAGCAGGGCATCAAGTGTCTCACCGACCAGGAGGCCGAAGCCATCATCGGCAAGGACAGGGAGAGCCACCAGCGTGATCTTTACGAAAGCATCGAAAAGGGTGATTTTCCGAAGTGGGATATGAAGATCCAGGTGATGACCTTGGAGCAGGCAAAAAAATGCCCCTTCAACCCCTTTGATCTGACAAAGGTCTGGTCGCACAAGGACTACCCTCTGATGGATGTCGGCGTTCTCGAGCTCAATAAGAACCCCGAGAATTACTTCGCCGACGTCGAACAATCGGCATTCAATCCGGCGAACACTGTGCCGGGGATTGGATTCTCTCCCGACAAGATGCTCCAGGGGAGGCTGTTCTCCTACGGAGACGCGCAAAGGTACCGGTTGGGGGTCAACCACAACCTGATACCGGTCAACCGCGCCAGGTGCCCCGTCCACGGCTATCACCGGGACGGCCTGATGAGAACCGATGGCAACTATGGTTCTACGTTGGGGTATGAGCCGAATAGTTACGGTGAATGGCAGGAACAACCTGAGGCAAAGGAGCCGCCATTGGAGCTCGACGGCGCCGCGGACCACTGGGACTACAGGGAAGATGACGATGACTACTATTCACAGCCCCGGGCGTTGTTCAATCTCATGAGCCCGGCGCAGCAGAAAGTGCTCTTCGAGAATACCGCCAGGGCGATGGGGGACGCTCCGCGGGAAATCAAGATCCGCCACATCGGCAACTGCCTGAAAGCGGACGAAGCCTACGGAAAAGGCGTAGCCAAGGCGTTAGGGATTCCCATCGACGAAGCGAGATAGCCGGTAGGCGTTTCGTTTGTCCCGCAGGGCTGCGGCGGAGGCGATCCGCCGCAGCCTTTTTGCATGCGCGATGCCGGGCGCGCGTGCCCCGGCGGAATCTCGATGTTACTGTACCAAAACGGAGCCCGGTTGGCATTTATTTTGCTATATTAGGTGAACAAAATAAAGGAGCCTGCACATGGGAGATGAAAAGAAAGCAAACAAATGGAAAAAGGATGATGATTGTTCGGGATGCAGGAAGCGGCCGACTTTGCTAGAGCGCTTCAGCCAGGGGCAGTTCAAATTCTCTCTGTGGTATTTTGTTGCGATCATTGCAGCTCTGATTCTGGTGAACAGTCTCATTACTCCAAGAGCGCCATCCGAACAGATAATCGAATACAGTGTGTTTAAACAGAAGATCGAATCAGGCGAGATCAAACGGGTGCAACTTGGTGCAGGCGACTATTACGGTTACACACTCACCGCGGGGGACGCATCATCGCAGGATGTGCGGCCGGAAGGTATAACGGTATATAAGACGGTCCCGGTGGAAGATCCGGAATTCCTTCCGTTGCTCGAATCAACGGACGTTGAGTATTACGCCCAGCGGGAGCGGGAAAACTCGCTGCTGAGCGCGCTACTCGGTTGGGTACTTCCGTTTGCGGTTCTCTTTGTACTATGGCGTCTCATTTTCAAAAGAATGGGAAACCTGGGCGCGGCAAATGTCATGAACTTCAATCAGAATCGGTCTCAAATTGTTGCGGAGGGAGACGTCAAGGTTTCTTTCAAGGACGTAGCCGGCGCGGATGAGGCAAAGCAGGAGCTGGAAGAAGTCGTCGATTTTCTCAAAAATCCGCAGCGGTACTACGACATCGGGGGAAAAATACCAACCGGCGTACTGCTCGTCGGGCCCCCGGGCTGCGGGAAAACGCTGATGGCAAAGGCCGTTGCGGGGGAAGCCGGAGTCACTTTTTTCCGGATGAGCGGAGCGGATTTTGTAGAGATGTTTGTAGGAGTTGGCGCGGCGCGGGTCCGCGATCTCTTCAGGCAGGCCAGGGAGAAAGCGCCCTGCATCATTTTCATTGACGAACTTGATGCGATAGGCAAGTCGCGATCGACCTTTGTGAGCGGAAATGACGAGCGCGAGCAGACCTTGAACCAGCTCCTCGTGGAAATGGACGGTTTTGACTCCCGGACGGGGGTGATAATCATCGGAGCGACCAACAGACCGGAGATACTGGACCCGGCCCTCCTCCGTCCCGGGCGGTTCGACAGACAGGTGCTTGTCGATAAACCGGATTTGGCGGGCAGGGCGGCCATCCTGAA
>JAFGHN010000268.1 GCA_016930115.1 Spirochaetales bacterium
TCCAGCACTTTCAGCACCGTCGTTCCGTCCTTCCCATAAAACTCCACCCGTGGTGTGAGCCAGGTCGATTTGTCCACCCAGCTTATCTGCCTTCCATAGTGAGAGCCCGATTGCCCCGTCGGGACCGATTCCACCACGTAGCAATCGAGCCCGTTCAAAGTCTCTTCGCGCAGAAGTGTGTGGGTTGATTCATCAACGGAAGTGCTCGAAAATGATATGTCCGAATAGGAGAAGTCGGACCCCATAAAGGAGCCGCCCTGTTCGGACGCGGCGATGCGTTTGACTTTCCGGAGAGCCGGAAGATAGATCCACTGGTCGTCATCCCGCGCTTCGTTCTCAACAGTGAGAAAACGCGTGTTCTTGACGCTTGCCGGCTCGAGAAACACCGTTATTGTTTTTGCCAGTCCCGATTCGTTGACAACAAGAGTCTGAAACCTGCGACTCCCGGCATCACCGTCCGAGCCTTCCAGCCGCATCATGATGTCCATCGCGGAACTGTCCGTCTGCTGCGCGTCGATCACCTGTTGCATGATCTGTTTTGCGCTTTCAGCCCATGCCGGCAAAGAAAGAAATGCGAACAGAGCGATCAACAGTAAACTCTTTTTCACAATAGACCTCCTGTGGCGCGCGAGGGCGCCGTTCTGATTTGCCTCCCGGGCATTGTTAAAAACCGGGGTTTGGTAATTTCTATGACCATGGGAAGAACGATCAGGCTTGCCAGGCACGCGCCCACCATGGAGACCGAGAAGAGGATCCCGAGTTGCTGTATCGGGATGAAACGGGAAATGAGTAATCCGAGAAACCCGACCGCCACCGACAAAGCGTTAAAAAGAATCGCGCTCCCGGTGGTTTTGTACACAGCGTTCAAAGGATTCTCGGCCCCTTCGGCCAGGCAACGCTTGTAAGCATTCATGTAGTGGATCGCGTAATCGACGCCAACGCCGATGGCAAGCGCCGCGAGCAGGGAGGTGATGATATCGAGGCTGAAATTCAGCGCGGCCATAAGGGAGAAAATGCCGAAGAGCGCGTAAGCTACCGGAATCATCGCAATCAGACCGGCCAAAGGCGAACGGAACATCACCGTGACGATGATCCATACGATAAGGAGCGCGCCGGCGAGCGAGTAATACTGAGACCGTGTAACAAGCTCGGACAGCACCAGCGCCAGAGTCGTGCCGCCGCCCGCGGAGTAGCGCCAGCTCTCATCGAGGTGGTAATCCCAAAACGCCCCGATATCCTGGAGCAGAGGTTTGATGGTGTCCCTGTCCTCCTGGTTCAGCTGTAAGGTGATAAGGGTCTTGTCCGGTTCGAGGGCGTCGTTGATGAGGAAATCGAGGGCACCGGAATAGAGGACCAGGTATTGGGATATGAGGTTGTACAGCTCATCCTCCGTGGAGAGGCCGTACTTGGCCGGATCCGCCGGAACCTCGTTGAACGCGGCGCCCTGATAGTTCTGTAAGGACAGAAAGGAATCTACAAAATCGCTGAAGGTGCTTCCATTTTCAGATTCCAGCAGAGCTTCCTTGAACATCCCGGCCATATCTTCGTAGGTCAGGTTCTCCGCGCGGCCTTCTTCCGCGACTTCTTCCAACCTCCCAAAAGCGGTGGCGTCCGATCCAAAGCCGCCGCCGAAAAAATCAAACATCGTCCCGGTTTCTTCCTCGACGGGCTTGTAGGGTACACTGTCGTAATTCATTATCATGTTGATTCGCTTGATGCTGGAAACCACCGTCTGAATGCCCCGCACGTGCTCATGGCGTTCCTTGATAAAACTCTCGAAGCGTTCAAGATCGCGGAGAAAAGAGGGCTTAAGAATGTCCCCCTTTCCGGGGGCTTCGATCATCACCGAAATAATGCCCGTCCCGCTCAACTGCTCGTTGAAGACTTTTGTGTCCTGTACCGTGTTGCTGTCCGGGCGAAAGAAATCGATCATGTTGGTGCCGATCTTGATCCCGGGGATGGCGATGACGGTGAGCGCGATGAAAACGAGGGACAGCAGCGCGACAGGCCATTTCCCCCGCCGGACCAGCTTTTCGAGAAGCACGAAGATCTTTGGGGTTTTCGTTCTCTCTTCAGGTTTTCCGTTGCTGTGGAACTTGTCGGTATCGATTCCGTTGCGGTACCGGAGGCGGATGAGGACGGGAATAAGTATCAGCGCGCTTATTTGAGAGAAGATGACGCCAAGAGCGCTTAAGATGCCGAACGCCCTGAACGGTCCCAGAGGGCTTGAGAGTTGCGATATGAAACCGCCTGCCGTTGTCGCACCTGCGAGAATGACGGAGAGCCGGATCTTTCCGGTATTTTCCTTGACGATTGCACACACTTCATCGTAGCTCAGGTGTCCCTTTGCGTGGGATACGGCGTTGTAGAAGTGGCTCATAACGTGGATTCCGTACGCGCTCCCTACTGCGAGAAGCAGAACCGGCACCAGCATCGAAGCCAGGGTAAAGGTAATATCTAACAGCCCGAGAATGCCCACGACCCAAACGCCCGCCATGAGCAGGCTCAACAAGGGAAAGAGCACTCCCTCTATCCGGCGAAAGGAGATAAACAGAACACCAAGGATGAGTGCCGCCACTATCGGGATCAGGAACCTGATATCAGACATCACGCTGCGGTTGATTTCCCGCTTCACAACGGGAAGCCCGGCTACGGGAAACGTCACGTTGGCGTTGCGGTATGCGCCGGTGAGATCGAGGATTCCTTCATATATGCCGCGAACCTCGTCATCGGACAATCCCGCAACCGGCTGTACAAGCAGAACCGCAAGCTTATAGTTGGAAGAGATAATCGTGCCGATGTAGGCGTCCTTCCAATCGACAAGCCGTTCTTTCAGCGTCTCGATGGACCCGGCGGACATATCCTCAAGAAGCGGGACGACTTTCATGCCGTCTTCCGCGCTCACGATATAGTCGATGTTTGTCAGGGAAATCACCTTCTCGACGCCGGGGTCTTCTTCGAGAATCACGGTCATTCTATCTATCAGCTCGAGAATCTCGGGATCGAGGACTGATCCGAAATTCACCTGGACGCCCACCATAATCGAATCCAAAGAGCCAAACTCGCCTTCAATACTGCTGTTTATCCGGGATATTTCGTGGTTCTTGGGAATAAACACCTCAACCGAACTGTCAACCCGTATATTCCGGATCTGGAGCGCGGCGAGCGCGGTGAGCGCGACGAAGAGACAAAGGATGATAAGGTCAATTTTCTTCCGGTGCAAACGCATATTTCCCTCGACAAGGCGGTGCTGAACTGAATGATTCAAGTTAGTGGCTGGGCGGTCTGTAGAAAATCACCCTCGGGCGGTATTTATCTCACCTGTTGGAGGTATTCTGACTGTCACCCGGAGGGGTGAGAGGCGATTTCGGCGGCAAACCGTGTTCGAGGCACAGTGAAACGAGATGGGCGTCGGCCGGCTGACAGGCAGTTAATCGAGGTATTTCTCCATACGGATATCCCGCCACATACCGCCCTGCCACCAGGCATACTCGTCAAGCCGGATGAACTCCCGGTAACCGAGTCTCTCGTACAGCCGGTACGCCTGTTTGTTGAACTCAAAAACACCCAGCTCTATCCGCCTGATCCGCCGCTCTCGTAAGGCCTGTTCCGCGTATTTCAAGGCGAAGGTTCCCGCCCCCTTTCCGCGGCAGCTTTTCTCGCCGATATAGATCCCGATCCACGCCGTGTGCTCCACTTTCCTTGCCAGATGGCCCGGATCGATTTGCACGCTCATCTGCCCGATCAAACGGTCGTGCAGGTATATGAGGTATTCTTCACGCGACTGGGCACGATGCTTGAGGGAGTCGACGGTTATTTCTCTTTTCTTGTGGAGGTCTTCTTCGCTCGCAAGCGGGCGAATAAAAGGAACAGTATCCGGATCGTTCTCCCAGATATTCAAGAGGCGGGCGATCTCAGGCGTCGCTTTCGTCATCGGGATGACCGCAATATTCAGTGGACTTTCATCACCGGGTCTGCCGGCGGTTTCCGGCTGTCCGTCTCCCGGCGTGTCTGGTTGGCCCGATTTTTCCTTCATGTGCGCAAGTGTACTATACGATCCACGGACCGCCAACTTGTGCCGCCCAATTTGCATTTTGACGCTGTCCCGGTATAGTATTTGACGGTATCAAGATGAAGCCGCAGGAACAGAGACATTTCGACGCAGTGATAATCGGCTCGGGCATGGGTGGTTTGGGTGCGGCGGTTGAGCTGGCGATGAACGGCGCCGGGACGCTTCTTCTCGAGCAGCACAACCTGCCCGGCGGTTACGCCACCAGTTTTGTCCGGGGAAGGTTTGAATTCGAGCCTTCGCTCCACGAGCTGGGATCCGCGGGATTTGTCGAAAGCGAAAAACGCGGGCTCAAGAAATATTTCGAGGACGAGATAGGGGCGGACATCGCCTTTGCCCGGGTTCCGGAGGCGTACCGCCTGATCCTCACTGAAAAGAAAATAGACGTCAACGTTCCCTTTGGTATCGATGCTTTCATCCAAACGGTCGATAAACAAGTTCCCGGTGGTGGAAGGCATGCCGAACGCTACCTGAGTCTATGCGGGGAGATTATAGCCGCGCTTGAGTATCTGGCCGAAGCCGGAAGCGCCGCAGACAAACGCAAGCTGCTGCAAGACTACGGCAATTTCCTGAGAACATCGCCGTACACCATGCGTGAGGTTGCCGACTCTCTCAAAATACCGAGGGAAGTACTCGATCTGCTCTATCCTTATTTCTGTTACATCGGCGTGCCGGAGAGCAGGCAATCTTTTATGCTTTTCGGTGCGCTCCTGTACAGCTATATAGCCTACGGCGCGGTGATCCCCCGGATGCGTTCGCACGAAATCGCTTCGGCGATGATCGCCAAGTTCGAAGAGCACGGAGGCCTGTTCGAAGCGAATACGAAAGTTGAGAAGATTCTCGTCCGGAAGGGAAGGGCGGTTGGAGTTGAAACATCCCGCGGCGAGACCATACTGTGCGACACGGTGGTGTCCAACGCCGGCCCTCCGCTGGTGTACGGAGGCCTTATTTCGCCCGAAACCGAGGTTCCGCCAACGGCCTTGAGAAACCTCAACGCCAGGATCCTGGGGCCCGCGGGTTTTGTCGTCTACCTTGGGCTGAACTCGTCTGCTCGAGAGCTGGGTTTGAGCAGTTACAGTTACTTCATCTCGCCGCACATGGACACCGACGTCATTTATGAATCGATGAAACAGTTCGAGGGGCCGCTTATGCAGGCTTCCGTCTGCCTGAATGCAGCGATTCCCGATTGTTCGCCGCCCGGGACGACGATTCTCTCGCTCACAACGGTCTATACTCCCGGGGTTTGGGATTCGGTGACCCCCGCAGATTATTTCACTCTGAAAAACAGACTCGCCGGAAAAATGATATCCCAGTTTGAAGAAGCCACGGGGGTCAAACTGCGGGGACACATCGAAGAAATAGAGGTGGCCACGCCGCAGACCTTTTCGAGATACACGGGAACGTATAACGGGAGTATCTACGGATGGGAGCCGGAGCCTTGGGACTCGATCATTCCCAGGGCGCTCTCGGAGGAAAAGGAGCGCTACATAGACCGGCTCTATTTTTGCGGCGGGTACGGATTCAGAACCCACGGTTTCTCAGGAGCACTTTTTTCGGGACGGAAGACCGCCCGGGATATCATCTCCGGCCTCCCCGGAAAGGAAGTGACGGTGTGAAGATATCCGTAAAAGGCCCGGCCCGGGACCTGGCCGCATTTTTCCTCCTGGGCGCCCGGAGGAGGAGACATTTCAGGCGGGCCACCTCAGCCCCGCCAGCTGCGGGGGCGATGAACCGTTTGGCGGAAAAGCTGCATCCCGGCAGGCTGGAGCTGGCGGTTGAGTCGGTCAGATTTGAGACCCCGGACACCAGGACTTTCCGTCTGACACGGCACGGAGGCGGGGAGCTCCCGTACTTCAGGGCCGGCCAATACTTGAGCCTGAAACCTGACATTGCGGGGAACCGGATCACGAGACCGTATTCGATCACATCCCTGCCGGAAAACGCCCTCGATCCGGGGTTCTACGAAATCACGATCAGGAAGCGTGACGGCGGTTTTTTCACCGGACACGTGTGGGAAACCTGGGAAGCGGGGAGCCGGATCGAAAGCTCGGGCCCTCTGGGATGGTTCGGTTACGAGCCGCTCCGTGACGCAAAGAACCTCGTCTTCCTGGCCGGCGGCTGCGGCATCACGCCCTTCAAGCCGATGGCCGCGGACATCCTCGGTTCGTTTCCCGACGTAACTATCCTTCTCCTTTACGGTATCACCGACCGCGGGTCGATTATTTTCAAAGACGATCTTTCCGCAATCGAGGAGGCGTATCCCGCGCGTTTTCGCGTGGTGTACGTGGATTCAGGTCCGGCCGCGTCCGGCTGTGACGATCGGCGGGTCTTTGAAACCGGTTTCATCGACAGGCGCATCATCGCCCGGTACGTGTCGAGTCCCCGGGATGCCACGTTCTACGTCTGCGGGCCGCCCGCCATGCACCGGCTTGTCGAGAGCGAGGTTGGATCGTTCGGGCTTGCGCCGGGACGGATCAGGCGGGAGGCTGCCGGAGACACGATCGATGTCGCCGCAGAGCCCGGTTATCCGGCAGAAAAACACGGCCGGCAGTACCGGCTGACGGTTCACTCGGCCGGCGGGATCTGCACCATACCCGCACGGGCGGCCGAATCGGTGCTGCAGTCCCTCGAGCGGGCGGGTCTTGCGCCGCCATCGGAGTGCCGGTCGGGAGAGTGCGGTTACTGCAGATCAAAGCTCCTTTCCGGGAAAATCTATGGTATAAATAACCATCACGGAAGGCGGATGGCCGACGCAGGATTCGGTTATTTCCATCCCTGCTCCTCGTATCCGCTTTCGGATCTGGAGATATCCGTGCCCGTTGATCCGTTTGTCAGGAGGACATAAATGGTACTTGTCGCAGATTCGGCAATACAGATTGAATACGAGACCATACAAGAGCTGGGAATCCGCGTGGTAGAGTATCCGCTCTTTGTAAACGGTGAGGAGTATCCGGTCTCGATTTCGATGAGCAGGGAGGAAAAGGACAAGCTCAGGGCGATTTTGAAGGATAAGAACAACAACGTGACCACATCGGGATTGCGGGTGGACGATATTTTCAGGACGTTTGAAAAAGCAGGCTCTGAAAAGATCCTGTTCATGCACCAGTCGGTAAGGGCATCGACCGCTACAGTTGCGGTGCTAAAAAGGGTGAAAGAACGCGCGGCTGATTTCGACGTCGAGTATTTCGATACACACCACCTCACCGCCGCCCACAGCGTACAGGTCCTCACCGCGGCCCGGCTGATCAGGGAAGGCGCCGATTTTGACGAATTGATGCGACTTCTCCGGCGGAACAGAGAACGGACCCGGCACCTCGGTGCGGTGTACGATCTGTTCTACCTCCACAGGACCGGAAGAATCGGACTTGCCAAGGCTTTCTTGGGGACGGCGATGAAAATCATACCGCTTCTCGGCTCCACTGAGGAACCGGGAGTGCTGAAATCTCTTGGCAAAGCGAAAAATTACGTGCAGGCGAATCAAAAACTCGTCCAGATTATTTCCGATGATCTGGCGGCCAAGGAATCCGACGGGATCACCGCTCTTATCAGCGTAATCGGCCCGCACGAAGAGGAGGCCGCTCATCTCAAGGCGATGCTCGGCGGCCAGGATTTCAAGGCCGATGTGGAGATACACTACACGAACCACAGCAACATGCCCCACGCAGGTCCCGATTTCTACGACATCGGATTCATCGCGAGGTAGGATGCGGGACGCCCCTGTGAAAGAAAAGATCGATGCGGATGCACTGAATAAAGCGCTCTCCCGGGGTGTTGCGTATCTCGAGCTCAACGCCAGGATCCTCGACAACCTGAACGTCTTTCCGGTTCCTGACGGCGACACCGGGCTCAA
>JAFGHN010000269.1 GCA_016930115.1 Spirochaetales bacterium
GGCGTGGTCAATACGATCTCGATGAAGGCGCCGTTTCTCGGCACGAAAGACAGGGTTGTGGATTTTGACGGAGATCCAAAGCCGGGTGTCTGGAATTACATGGGCGTCATGTCCTCACTGGACCACGGCGACGTCATCGGGATCCCTTCCGCCAACGTCATCGCGCCCGAAGGTTTTGATTCGCTTGCTTCATTTTACCTGTACCTTTGTGATCTTGTGACCGGCCTGCCCCCGCGATAACAGCAGCCCCCACAATTTTGAAACGGGCCCCGTAATACCACCAAACGTTTCTGCCGAATCTATAGACGAGGCGCGTCTCCCGATGATCGCCCGCACGGAGCTCCTATGATATACGTTCTCAACGCTGGATACCTTTTCATGCTGATAGCGCTCGCTATCAGGAATATTCTCTTCTTGCGGTTGACTCTCACGAGCGCGCCGCGGCAGACGGCGTAACATGAATAACCTATTTCCGGTCCTGTTGTTGAACGCCAGGCCAGCCGCGGGCAAAAGTGAGATACTGCACTATCTTCATCATGTAGACAGGGCCGCAAGGATCCGGCGTTTCCATATCGGCAACATAGTGGAGATCGACGACTTCCCGATGCTCTGGTCCTGGTTTGAGGAAGACGCGATACTGGAAGAAATGGGCTTCCACAGGCTTCATACCGATACAAACGGTTATTTCAACCACCATGGCCTCTGGAACCTTCTCATCAGGAAAATCTGTCTGGAATATGAAAAACTGCTGAGAGACAGACGGGACCTTCATGAAAACACAACCGTCATTATCGAGTTTTCAAGAGGATGCGAGCACGGCGGTTATGCCGAAGCGTACAAGCACTTGAGCCAGGCGGTGATAAGCCGGGCGTCAATTCTGTACGTCGATGTATCCTACGAAGAATCCCTCCGCAAGAACAGGAGGCGGTTCAATCCCGAAAGACCGGACAGCATCCTTGAGCATGGTCTTCCGGATGAAAAGCTCGAACGGTTGTACCGCGACACAGACTGGCATGAGCTCGCGGAGACCGGTAAGGAGCGCATTACCGTCGGGACGGCGCGAGTACCCTTCGCGGTTTTTGACAACAGCGCTGATATCACGACTGCCGGCGGAGAGCCGCTCGGGCTTGCGCTGGAAAACTCGTTTTCGCGGCTTTGGGAAATCTACTCCGGCGCCTGAACCGCCGGTCTAGTAGCCGCGCTTGAAGATCACCGGAAAGAGAAAGGCGACAACCGCGGCCCAGACCGCCAAGACGGGCAAAAATCCGGTTTGCCAGACGGTGAGCGTCCTGAACCCGTCCTTTGCGAAAAGGAACCTGAGATAAAGAACCGCGCTCACCGCAAGATTGACTAGAAGAATGATATTTTCCCCAAGGGCGGCGGTTTTGTTTGGAGTGAAGCCAAAATCGCTGATCCGGGAGAGTATCGCGATGAGGGCGATGATATCCACCGCGATCGCCGCGAGGATAAGCGCCGTCTGCAAATAATCACTGAAGCCCGGCGCTTTTTTCTCGTCTCTCGAAGAAATGATGTACAGCGCCATGCCAAAGACCAGCGCGAGCAGCAAGTCAAAAGCAACCAGGATCTCCCGGTCCACCGAAAGTATGCTGCCGGTCATCGCCATGACCAAAATGAAAGTGAGCAGAAGCAGGAGAAACAGCGGGCTGAAGATGCGCGCCAAAACCGGTGCGATATTTTCTATCACATTCCGTTTTGCAACTGCGAGAGAAACCGCCACCACCGGCGCCGCGCAAGCCCCGATCACCGCGATGTACTCGAAGAGTACGACCTCGACACTCAATTCAATCGCCTCGAAGAGAAGGTTGGCCGTCAAGACCAGCACGCCGCCGCCGCAAATGATGAGAAAAAGATAGATCAAAGCCTCGCCGGAAAAGCGGATGAAATCCATCCGTCCGCCGGCGGTACGCCAACCACGGCCCGCATATACGGTGCCTGCTGCTATCCAAAGGAGCAGCGGTACGTGCATCCCGATAAGGACATCAAAGCTCCCGGAAGCGTATGCCGGATACGTGTTGGCAAGCACCGCCGCGCAGGCAGCGATGACGAAAAAAAAGATCGCCGCAACGGCGCGCTCTGAAAACTTCCAGATAAAGTAGGAAACGACCGCGGGAAGTATCAGAAACGACAGGTTGCGTATATAGAAGGGCATCCCGCTATCGGAAAACGCGATGCCAAAGATTTCAGGCACCCGCGAAAGCAACCCGGCGAATAACGCCAGCAACACCACAACGGCTACTTCAATCCCCGCGCGTTCTGCGCCGGAAACATCTGTCGGTTTCATCATTTCACCTCCACACATCGCAACACTCGATCTTCACCACAACGGGCTTCAATGACCATCATCCCGGGAACAAGCGGTACAATCCACAAAGAGAGAACGCCGTTTGACCTGTAAGGCCCCCCGGCCACCTTCTCGTTCACCGAAAGCACCGGTTTCTCCCCGCCGCGGTGCAACACTTCCACACGAACGGCCTGTACGTCCGGTGGAAGCTTCCTGTCGTAGAAATAGACGGCCCCTTCGATAGGAGAGGGTATCTCCAGGGCCTGACCGGTTGCACTATAGAAGGCCGCGTTTCGGTGGGCGCCTTCGATCCAGGAGGCAAACTCCGCCGGATACACGGCCGCCGCCAACAGCGAAGGAGCCGCGACGTGAAACGTACAGAGGGGAGGAGCTTCGCCTTCGATGTATTCGCGGCGCGTCGCCGGGCAGTGCGGTCCGGCGGTCATACCGGAGAGCGAGCATATCTCGATTGAGGGCGGCGCGGCCGCTGAATTATCCGGCGGCCGCCCGGCGCCCCCGGCGCGCCCCGTGACCGGCGCGGAGTGGCCGCCTTGCGCATCCGGCGCCGGGCGGCCGCCGTCGTAAGCAACTTGCCATTGGAGCCCGTCGATCCCGGAAAGGATCTCCAGAGCGACTTGGGCGGGGACGGAGCTCCCGGTTCTGCCGATCACCGTCTGCCCGGCAAAATTGCCGAGCCAGACCCCCACGGTGTAATCCTTGGTTGCAGCAAGCGCCCAGATGTGCTGGTTCTTACTTGAAGTCCCGGTCTTCACCGCCGCTTTCGTGTGTATCATGAACGGATCGATCATCCCGAAACCGGTCACCCGTTCGGCCGGATCCGACAGCATGTCGAACACGATCCACGCGGTGCTCTGTGACATCGCACAATATCCGGGTTCGACGCCCGGGCCACATTCGCTTTCCAGCCCGCAGGCGTGTCGCCAGGCAAGGTCTCGGTACACGCCGTTCCGCGGGAAAATGGAGAAAGCACGGACAAGCTCGTAGAGGGTCACCGGTACATTGCCGAGGGCCATTCCGAGGCCGCCGTCAGGATAGCCCGACGGATCATTGCCCTCAATCGAATCGAAGCCAAGATCACGGAGGAATGCGGAAAAACCCCTGACGCCGAGAAGCTCCAAAAGCGAAATGGCCGGAACGTTGAGCGAGGAGGCCAGAGAGGTCCGAAGCCGTACGGGCCCGTGGTAACGCCTATCGAAATTGCGCGGCACGTAAACCTCACCCGTGCCGAAATCTGTGGGAATATCCGCCAGA
>JAFGHN010000042.1 GCA_016930115.1 Spirochaetales bacterium
TGGGGCGAAGACTGGGAGAGCGGAACCATGTATTTCGCGAAGTACGCCGATTGATCGGTCTGGGAAAGCCTTGACGAGGTTACCACCCAGTTGCCCGAAAGACCGCGCCCACCGGTGAATCCGGATGCCGCGATTCTGCCGGGCTTTGAGACAATGGTTTCTATTTTTTCCGGCGCCACGCCTGCCGTTTTCGCGGCCTGCATCGCCGCCGCCAGCTCATTTTTCAGTTTGTCTATCTCGGCCTCGTAAACGACCTTGTCTGCCGCTCTTTTGGCTTCCGTCTCAGCCAGATTGGCCTGATATACCTTCTCGTTTGTGTTGATCCGGCCCTGGAGGGCATTGATTTGCATCTCGGGTGTCGTCGGCATTGTGGTTTCCCAAACCCGTTCGAGAAGGAACTTGGACTTCCCGTCAAAGACCGCCGTACCCGTATAGGCTCTTGCGCCTATGACGATGTCAGAGATAATGATTTTGTCCGTGCCCGCCGTTCTGACGGTGGCGTAACCGAGATCGTAGCTGTCCTGCAGTACTTTGTCTGTCGCAAACCACGGCCCGCCGTAAATGACGGCTCCGGTCCCGCCGTCCCATTTCAGAAGCACCGAAAGTACCTGTCGGTCGTACAGTATATTGGTGACATACACTACATCGGGGCCGGCTATCGCCAATTCTGCCTTGCTGAGATCAAGTTTTGTCTGGTCAAATGCCTGGCTGAACGCCGGTAGAGAAACGATCAGCAAACATACAATGACTAAGAGTTTCTTCATTGCGGTCTCCTTGCGTTTTTGATTACATAAATTGTAATACGTTTGCGGATTCGGCGCAAATGAAAAACAGCGAATTTATTGCTCCGGTGACGCACGAAGGAGGACTTTTGCGCGCCGGATGCCGGGTCCTTCAGTCGTTTGTCATCCGGATAGGTTGGCGGGTCACTTCGAGCACATCCCGCCACAGCGGCCCTTCGGGGTCCACCTGATTTCTCTTTTCAACCGCTGTTTTCATCGGCAGATGCACGAAGGTGTTGTTCACAAGGCTGATGAGCACTTCGGTCTTACCGGCCATCCCGGCATGAGCCGCGTGAGCGCCAAGCCTCGAACAGTAAATCGAATCCGCCGGATGGGCAGGGGTGGCCCTGATCATGTAACTTGGGTCGATATACTTGACGCTTGCGGGAACGTTTACTTCCTTGAAATAGGCATCGATCTGGTTTTTCAGATAGAGCCCGATATCCGAAAGCACCTTATTGCCGGAAGCATCGGTTTCGTCAATCTCTTCGAGCAGGTTCTGCCCCGCGCCTTCGGCGACGAGGATAACCGCGTGTCCGTTGCTTTCGAGCCGCTGGCGGAGGAGCGCGAGAAGGCCGTTTGCGCCCTTCAGCTCGAAGGGTATTTCAGGGATGAGCGTGAAGTTGACGTCGTTCATTGCCAGGGTGGTATGCGCGGCGATGAATCCCGATTCCCGCCCCATGACCTTGACCAGTCCGATACCGTTTATCGCGCCGCTTGCCTCAACATGCGCGGCGGCCACCGCTTCAACGGCTTTGGCGACAGCGGTTTCGAATCCGAAGGATTTCTGGATATAACTCAGGTCATTGTCTATCGTCTTTGGAATACCGACGATCGCGATCTTCAAGTTTCTCGATTGAAGTTCCTGCGATAACCCCAGTGCCGCCTTCTGGGTTCCGTCGCCGCCGATTACGAACAATACATTGATATTCATCCGCTCCAGCTCATCGGCTATCTCGGAGCTGCGGTGGCCCTGGCCCCTCGAAGAGCCGAGGATGGTGCCGCCCTTGGTGTGGATGTCGTCGACAACCGTTGGATTGAGCTCCATAGTGGGAATGTTGAACTCCGGCAGAAAGCCCCGGATGCCGTTCATGATCCCGGTAATCCGTTTCACACCATAGCGATACCACAGGCAGAGTACGATCGCGCGAATCACGTCATTCAGGCCCGGGCACAGCCCCCCGCAGGTGACAATCGCCGCGTGGGTATGTCCGGGGTTGAAGTAAATCTTCTCACGGGGGCCGGCGCGCTCGAGAAGTTCGGAGCGGGTGTAGACTTTCCCCGGCCGGTCCGGATTCGCCTCGATTTCATACAGGATAAACTCTTCGTCTGTAACGTAATTTGCCAATGAATCGCCGTATACCGTTGAGAGAGCGATCGGCGATTTGATGCTTCTTGGTCCCAGGTTGCGTATCGAAAAATCTCTCTCTGCCATAGGTTCTCCGGAAAAGCCGGGTTAATTGTAATTGGATATGTAGAGTACGGCAACCGTTTACCTTGCGGTGTAACTTTTCCGCGCGACGCGTGTTTATACTAATAAGAATTGCCGTGGCCGCTGGTTCTTTTCAGGCAAGACCTCCTCTTTTTCCCTTCCGGGGTTTTCACCTCCTTTTCCCCGGAAGGTTTTTTTTGAAACTGGCATCCGGTTTACCCTTTCTTCCGTTTCGTTGTAGAGTAATTCATTAATAATTCCTATTTCGTGATTCGAATCTGTAAGTAAATAATTCAAGAGGCCCTTTTGGATAGCTGGAAGAGAAATCTTTACGTAACCTGGGCAGCCCAGATCATCTCAATTGCGGGTTTTGGATTTGTTTTGCCCTTTCTTCCTTACTTTGTTCAGGAAGTAGGCGTGACGGACGCTGCTGAGCTCAACCGTTGGGTCGGGTTGATCAATTCGATTGCCTCCGTCGGAATGGGGCTTATGGGGCCCGTATGGGGAATAATCGCCGACAGGTACGGCAGGAAGCTGATGATCGTCCGTGCGATGCTCTCCGGAACCGCGCTTCTGTTTGCGATGAGCTACGCCCAGAGTGTCCAGGGTATCTTCATATTGAGGATGCTGCAGGGTATTTTTTGCGGAACGGTCACCGCTTCGGCAACCCTCATTGCAGCTGGCACACCCAAGGCGCGTCTTTCCTTCGCCCTTGGCTTTCTCTCATCTTCCACATTTATCGGTTTTTCTCTTGGCCCGCTTCTCGGCGGAGTCGCCGCGGAGTACCTGGGGTACCGTATGGCCTTCAGGATCGGCGCTGTGCTTCAGGCCGCCGGTCTTGCCTTTGTGCTGTTTGTTGTCCGTGAGGTGCGGCATCAGGAAACCGAGCCTGCAACCGCGAAAAACGGAAAACCGCGCGAAACGATAGACATTCGGGTGGTCGCCCTCCTTCTTGGCCTGTTCTTTCTTCTCAGATACGCACGGATGATGATGCCCCCGTTTGTTCCCCTCCACGTACAGAGTATTCTGGGAACGATCCGCGGCGCGTCTGCAACCGTGGGAGTTATTTCCTCACTCACCGGTCTTGCCGCCGCATTGGCTGGTATCACAATCGTCAGGCTCGGCGATAAGATGGACAAACTGCGTCTTATCTCGATCTGCCTCTTTGCGTCGGTGCTCTTGACGCTGCCGATATTTTTTACGGGTAGTCTCTACGGTTTTACCGTTTTCTACGTGATGGCCGCGTTCTCGACGGGCTCGGTGGAACCGATTATGCAGTCATACTTCAGTGAACGAACACCGGCGAACCGGCGCGGGAGGTTGTTCGGGCTGCAGACCCTTGTAGGATCCATGGGATGGTTTGCCGCGCCGCTGACAAGTTCGTTCATCTCCAATTCGTTGAGCATTTCCCACGTGTTTCTGTTTACCAGCGTGTTTTTCGCAGTTACCTTTCTCTACAGCCTGGCGGCGCGGTGGGGAATTCGACACGTACCCGGCGCCGCGTACGCAAGGACGACCTCCGGCAGCGGTGGCGCAGACTGAGGGTCATGTAATCGGCCGGCGCGCCGGGCCGCCCGTACGCGTCGCGCGCACCCGCCGCTTATCGCGAAATTCCTAGAAACCCGGCGTATTTGCCAAGCACGGGATCGATTTTTTCGCCCGAAAGTACCTGCTTTGTGAGCACCTTCCCCAGTTGAACGCCTTCCTGGTCAAAGGAATTCAGGTTCCAGAGAAACCCTTGGAACATCACCTTGTTCTCGAAATGGGCGAGCAGCGCACCGAGGGTCCGCGGGGTGAGTTTTCCCCCGTAGATCAAGCTCGACGGCCTGTTTCCGGGAAAATCTTTGTTCCCGGCGTCATCATGCTTGCCCAGGGCGAAGGCGGCGATTTGGGCCGCCAGGTTTGCGTTGAGCTTTGTCTGGCTGGTCGAACCATCGGTCAGAAGGTCGGCCGGGTCCTGTGGACTGCGGAAACCGATAAACTGGAGGGTGACGGTATCGGTTCCCTGGTGGAGCAGCTGGTAAAACGAGTGCTGGCCGTTGGTTCCCGGTTCGCCAAAGATGACCGGGCCACTCGGATAGCCGAGGGGCTCGCCAAACCTGTTTACACGCTTGCCGTTACTCTCCATATCGAGCTGCTGGAGATGGGCGGGAAACCGTTCAAGCGCCTGGCTGTAGGGAAGGATTGCTGAACACGGTATGCCCAGCACGTTTCTTTCGTATACGCCGATAAGGGCGTCCATCATGCTCGGGTTCTTCCGCGGGTCGCTTTCCAGCGCCAGCCTGTCGGCCTCGTGCGCCCCTTGAAGTATCTCTTCAAACTGCCCACCGCCAAAGGCCAGCGACAGCACCACCCCGCCGACCGGGCTTGTCGCCGAATAACGGCCGCCGATATTATCGTCGATGTAGAATGCGTCCAGTGAGTCACCGGACTTTGCAAGGGGGCTGGTCTCGCTTGTCACCGCAACAACATGGCGGCCCGGGTCAAGACCCGGTATGCCCGCCTCTTTCATTGCCTGTATGACGAAATCGCGGTTGGTCAGGGTCTCCTGGGTTGTCCCGCTTTTCGACACAAGGATGAACAGCGTCCGTTCGAGATCGATTGAGGAGAGCACCGCCCGCGCGTCGTCAGGATCGACATTTGAAATGAACCGGGCGCGCATCTTCTCCATCCCACCGGCCCTGGCGTAATTCTTGAGCGCCAGATAAAGCGCGCGCGGGCCGAGGTCGGACCCTCCGATACCGATCTGTACGACCGTGTCGAGCTTTTTGCCGGTCGAACCTTTGACAGCGCCGTCATGAACCTTCGCGGCAAACTCGCTCACCCGCTTTCTTTCGCCCTCGTAGAAATCGCGGAGGTTTTTTCCGTCCGCCGTTACATCTGCGCCAAGGCGGCCGCGTACAAGGTGATGGAGCACCATCCTGTTTTCTCCGGTGTTCATCACCGCCCCGGACACCAGGGCCCGGTACTTCCCGGCAAGCTGCTGTTCCGCCGAAAGCTCCGCGAGCGATGCCAGAACCCCGTCGTCAATCGGTCTCGCGGCGTAATTGAACGTAAGCCCGGCGCCGGCGGGCACCGAATAGCTTTCTACCCTCTGCGGATTGAGAAGATCCTTCAGATGAGCCGGGCCCCGGGAGTCCCTGAG
Source organism: Spirochaetales bacterium (assembly GCA_016930115.1). Classification (GTDB taxonomy): domain Bacteria; phylum Spirochaetota; class Spirochaetia; order ARS1246; family ARS1246; genus JAFGHN01. The sequence goes on from JAFGHN010000042.1 coordinate 5,360, forward strand.
TTTTTTAAAGGCATCGGTCTTGTCCAGGTTCAGATAGCGAAGCTTCTCCATCTTACTCTCGGTGAAAAGTCGCCGCGGTGCCTTGCATCTTTACCGCCTGACCCTTCTTTGACGGAATTCCCTTGTGTACCATAGCCGCGACACCGGTGGAAAGCCCAAAGAGATTGATGAA
>JAFGHN010000270.1 GCA_016930115.1 Spirochaetales bacterium
AAGGTAATAGAAGAATCGTTGGCAGCCGCCATCGGCGCAAATATTCCTATTTTCGAGCCGTCCGGGCATATGGTATGCGATATCGGAGGAGGGACCACCGAAATATCGGTGATTTCGCTTGGAGGGATGGTCGTCACAAAGGCAATTAGGCTTGGCGGGGACGAGTTTGATGAAGCGATTATCAAGCACGTCCGCAGCGTGCATAACTTGATTATAGGTGAGCAGACCGCAGAAAAGCTGAAGATGGCGATAGGGAACGCCAATCCGGAAAGAAAGATAGAAAAAATGGAGATAAAAGGCACCGACGCGATAACAGGTCTTCCAAGGAGACTGGAGATCGATTCGGTTGAGGTCAGGGAAGCACTCCAGGAACCGACGAGTGCCATTATCGATGAAATTAAAAGGACCCTCGGGCAAACACCTCCGGAGCTGGCCGCGGATATAGTAGAACGGGGAATCGTTATGACCGGTGGCGGTTCGCTTCTGAAGGGACTGCCCAAATTGATCAGCAAGGAAACTGGAGTTCCGGTGATACTCGCCGAAAACCCGATGCTCTGCGTGGCGAACGGGGCGGGCATGTATTTCGAACTCACGAGGGAAATGGCCAGGAGTAAGAAGTCTATCTACAATAATCTGAATTCGTAATCCATGCGGGCTGTTAAGACCTTTCTGACAAGACATAGAACCGGCAGCCTCCTTGCCGCTTACTTGTTGATTTCCTTTACTCTTCTTATTGTCACATCCAGCTCGGTGAAAATCGATCTGAAAAAAGCCGGGGTTACGGTTGTTTCAGTTGTGCAGCGCGGCGGAGCTGAAATCGGCCGCTTTTTCAGGCGCATGGTCAACTCAGTGGGCGAGTTGCGGAGGCTTCGCGAGAATTATGAAGCACTTCAGGAGCAACTGCAGGAGTACCGTGTCAATGAACGTCAGATAGCTGAAATGCGCAAGGAGAACGAACGTCTTCGCGAGCAGCTTGCCTACTCAGAGACTCTCATGGGCACGTATTTCGCCGCGGAGATAATAGGGATGGATGCCGGTGATTTTCTCACTGGCCTGGTAATCGATAAAGGGAGTGTGCACGGTGTTGAGAAGAATATGCCGGTTGTCGCCTATGTGGACGGATTCGAGTCCCTTGTGGGGAAAGTCTATCAGGCCGGACCTTTTTCTTCGATCGTCCTTCCGATTTTTGACCTGAACTGCTACGTTCCGGGAAGACTGCAAAACTCGAGGTATACGGGACTTATCAGCGGCCGAGGGACACGGCTTGACAATCTCGTTATGACTTCAATCCCCAAGAGCGCCCGGGAAGCCGTCAAGGTTGGCGATCTTGTTGTTACTTCCGGGTTGTCGAGTATTTATCCACCTGATGTATTCATTGGCAGAGTGATCGCAATCGGCGCAAAGCCCTGGGAAACTTCGCTTCTTGTAGATATCGAGCCCATTGTTGATTTTTCGCGCCTCGAATACGTTTTTGTACTGGGGCTGGCCGAAGAATGAAATTATCGAGCTCGCTTTTTCACACAATACTCGCCACGGCTTTTGCCGTCGTTCAGTCGGTTATCTTCAAGAATGGCATGATAGCCGGAGCGACACCTGATTTTGCGCTTATCATCCTCATTCTGTCTGCCGGACAACACGGCAGTCTCAAAGGTCAGACAACTGGATTTGTGACAGGAATAACGCAGGATATTTTGAGTGTCACGCCATTAGGGTTTCACGCCCTATCGCGGACGCTGATCGGCTATCTGTACGGAGTTTTCAAAGGCAAGTTCTTTATGGACCCCATCCTCGTACCCATGCTGCTTGCGGCGATCGGTACGATCCTGAAAGCCGTCTTCGGTTTTCTGATCCTGTCGGTATTTGCGCATGAGTACGCGGCAGTGGTTTTCACCGGCGCTCTGGGAGTGGAAATCGGCTTGAACGTATTGACGGCGCCTTTTCTGCTCGGCCTCTTGAAGCTCCTCAGTATTGTAACTACAGCCAGGGAAGAGCTGTAATGGGCGAACGTTCACAAGAATCATTTATCAACCGGAAGGGAAGGGTACTACTTCTTTCGCTTATCGCCGGCGCCGGTTTCCTGACTTACACCGGTTATTTGTTTTCCCTGCAGATAGTGAAAGGGTTTGAATACCAGGACAGGGCGCGGAAAGTGTCCCAAAGGATGCTGCCGGTCCCATCGCAGAGAGGCGAAATCTACGACAGAAACGGCGACATACCGCTCGCGACAAATATCGATTCCTACGCCGTGGATATCATCCCGGCGGAAGTGCCAAAAGGCGAAATGGAATCGCTGAAGAGAGAGCTATCCATTCTGTTATCCGTGCCTCTGGAGGAGTTCGAAAAATACCTTACGCCGGAGATGTACCACTTGTACCAACCCGTGGAGATCGCCGACAATATATCCGTTGAGAAAATCTACTTTCTCGCAGAACACCTTGATGAATATCCGGGAGTGACCTGGCACCAAAAACCTATCAGGAGTTATCTCGAAACAGGATCAATCGCCCACGTTATTGGTTACGTAAACGATATAACAAGCGGGGAATTGCAGGTTCTTTACAACCAGGGATACAAGTCTGGCGATGTAATCGGAAAGAGAGGAATCGAGAAGCAATACGACGAGCTGTTACGCGGGGAAGAGGGGATGCGATACAGAACCGTCGATGTGCGGGGCAAAGGCGTGGATGCCGGCAGTGAGACCATCATTGAACCCGTTCCAGGGAAAGACATAGTTCTCACAATCGATAGCAAGATACAAAAACTGTGTGAGGAAGCTTTGGGCGCCCGTGTAGGCGCGGTCGTGGTGTTGAAACCGGCGAC
>JAFGHN010000271.1 GCA_016930115.1 Spirochaetales bacterium
AGTGGGCCGAAAGAGGTAAGCTCAGAATCAAGATCAGAAAGGCATACACGTATTTCCTCAATGCGTTCGTCAATCGCCCCCAGACTCCGTTCGAAGAGCGGAACCGGGAGAGCGCCATCGATTTCCCCGTTGACAACCGCAACCCGAACGACGGCTTTCTCCTTCCTTATCACAAACAGGTCATCGCGATCGGATACCTTCTCATACTCGTCGCTGCTCAGGTTGTAGATGTTAAAGGGAATACCCTTTTCCCCCAACAAAGCCACGTCCGCAGGCTCGAAATCACCCCACGGCTCAACCCGTTCCCTTTCACGAATGAGAAAATCGAGCTCATCGTTCAGAGTACGTTTTTCTTCCTCAATCATCGTAATCCGGCCAATGGCATCGCCCGCGTCCAGATCGGGCCTCTCACCTTCTTTCTTTGCGCCTGAGATAGCCAGCAAAGCCCTTTCGATTATTGAGCGCTCTCTCAACAGTTGCTCAAGATCAGTGCTTCTTCCGTCGCCGAAGTTGAGATGCATAACTCCCGTTTCTCTCAAACGCCGAAGCGCCTCTTCCCTTTCGAAAGAAAGAGTGACAAGGCTTATCTTCTTCATTGGCACAATCATGCGATTTCTTCCTGAACGAGGTTCTTTTTCGCTATTTTCCCCCGTACTACTGCGGCTGTTTGCTGGTCGCCGAGATAGATGCGGATTCTCCTTATGTGCTCTCTGGTTTCCGGGATTTTCACCTTCTCGAATAGATTGACCCGCTGTGTAGTAATCTGCAGTTCCTCGTTCAGCCGCTGCTGCTGCACTTCCAAAACCTGCAACTCTGCATCCAGTCCGATGATGCTGCGAACCGCGTCAATGCCTTTATCCACCCAGAGCGGCGTCTTCATGAAATTGTAGCTTTCCACGTCAAATACGATTTTTTCAAAGACAGGGATATCCACGCCGGCAATATTCCCGTCTGAAGTGACAAGCTCCCGCATACGGATCTTCCCTTCCACACCGGCCTCTTCGCCAAACACGGCAATCCATTCATTCAGCTCGGTGTATACGCTGTCTCTGTCACGCCGCTTTTCTCTCGCTTCCGCTTCAACCTGGCGTATCACCATTTGAAGCTGCTGTTTCTTGAGCATCAGCGTTGGCAGGTACCGCTCAAACCGTTTCAGCGCATCCTTCTGTCGCTTCAATTCGTTTTTGGTCAGCTTTATTTTTGCCATTTCTACTTGGGCCAGTACTCGTTGAGCAATTCCGACCGGAGACCCGTCTCTTCTCTGGAAAAACACTCGGCCAGTATTTGCCAACCGCGGTCCAGCGCCTGCTCGAGCGGTATATTGAGCGACAGGCTCATCATGTCGTTTTCAAATATCTCGCCGTATTTCAGCAACTTCTGATCCCACTCCGTCATTCTGAAACCCATTGATCGTTTCTCGTGAGATTCAAGACACGCGGCGTAGAGCTTTATCATTCCATCCATAATTCCGCGATGGTCCGGGCGGGTCTTGGCATTTACCATCTGTTTCAACCTGGACAGTGATCCGAAGGGCTCTATGCGCCCGTTGCGCAGATAGTACTGTCCTTCGGTTATGTATCCCGTATTGTCCGGAACCGGATGCGTTACGTCGTCGCCGGGCATCGTTGTGGCCGCGAGAATGGTGATTGAACCGGCACCTTCAAAATCAACAGCCTTCTCGTATCGCGCCGCAAGCTGGCTGTACAGATCCCCGGGATAGCCTCGATTGGAAGGCACCTGCTCCATGGTGATCGCTATTTCCTTCATTGCGTCGGCGAAATTTGTCATATCTGTGAGCAAGACAAGCACGCGTTTTCCCTTCAAGGCGAATCTTTCGGCCACAGCGAGGGAAATATCGGGGACCATCAGGCATTCCACGATCGGGTCCGCGGCGGTGTGGACAAAAAAGATGGTTCGCGACAAGGCACCGCCCTCCTCGAGGGTCTCGCGGAAAAACAGATAGTCATCATACTTCAGTCCGCACCCGCCAAGGATGATGATGTCTACCTCGGCCTGCATGGCGATTCGAGCCAGTAATTCGTTATACGGCTCTCCCGATACCGAGAAAATCGGGAGTTTCTGGCTCTCCACAAGAGTGTTGAAAACGTCGATCATCGGTAACCCGGTCCGGATCATCTTCCTTGGGATAATTCGCATCGCCGGATTTACCGCCGGCCCGCCGATCTCAATGAGATTCTCAGTCAACTGCGGCCCCTTGTCCCGGGGCTGCCCTCCCCCGTCAAAGATGCGCCCGAGCAGGTTATCGGAGAAGGAGACCTGCATGGGGTGACCGAGAAACCGCACCTCGTCGCCTGAGGATATGCCTCTTCCGCCGCTGAAAACCTGAAGCGAAACCCTCTCCCCGGACATCCTTATCACCTCGGCAAGAGACTCTCCGTGGCTTGATGTGACCGTGGCCAACTCGCCGTACTTCACGTCTTCAGCGCGCACGGTGATTACGTTGCCTGATATATATTCTATTCTCGAGTATACTTTGCGCATACGGAACTCCCTCCTGCA